>NZ_JBEXYB010000039.1:0-75727 GCF_040630715.1 Streptomyces sp. NPDC005752
GTCCCACTCACACCGAACGACGACACACCCGCCCGACGCACCCGACCCGTCTCCGGCCACACCCTCCGCTCCGTCACCAACTCCACCGCACCAGCGGTCCAGTCCACATGCGGCGACGGCTCATCCACATGCAACGTCGCAGGCACCACACCATGCCGCATCGCCATCACCATCTTGATGACCCCGGCAACACCCGCAGCCGCCTGCGCATGCCCGATATTCGACTTCAACGACCCCAGAAGCAACGGACCAACCTCGGACCGACCCTGCCCATACGTGGCAAGAAGAGCATCCGCCTCGATCGGATCACCCAAAGTCGTCCCCGTCCCGTGCGCCTCCACCACGTCCACCCCGGGACCGGACACCCCCGCGTTCGCCAACGCCTGACGGATGACCCGCTGCTGCGCGGGGCCGTTCGGCGCGGTCAGCCCGTTCGACGCACCGTCCTGATTCACCGCCGAACCCCGCACCAGGCCCAGTACCCGGTGTCCGTTGCGTCGGGCGTCGGACAGCCGCTCGACCAGCAGCAGCCCTGCACCCTCGGCGAAGCCTGTGCCGTCGGCGGCAGAGGCGAAAGCCTTGCAGCGGCCGTCGCGGGACAGCCCGCCCTGTCGGCTGAACTCGGTGAAGATTCCCGGAGAGGACAGGACCGTCACCCCGCCGGCGATCGCGAGAGACGACTCCCCTGACTGCAGGGACTGCACCGCCAGGTGCAGCGCCACCAGCGAGGAGGAGCACGCCGTGTCCAGCGTGATCGCGGGTCCGGTGAGTCCGAGCAGGTAGGAGATGCGGCCCGAGGCGACGCTGGTCGTCTTGCCCGTGAGCAGGTAGCCGTCGAACGTGTCCGAGGCCTCGTGCAACCGCGGTCCGTACTCCTGGTCCATCGTGCCGATGAACACGCCGGTCCGGCTGCCCTGCAACGAGTCCGGGGCTATGCCCGCCCTCTCCAGCACCTCCCACGACGTCTCCAGCAGGAGCCGCTGCTGCGGGTCCATCGCCAGTACCTCGCGGGGTGAGATGCCGAAGAAGCGGGCGTCGAAGTCCGTGACCTGGTCGAGGAAGCCGCCGCCCTCGGCGAAGCTGTTGGCGTGGCCGTCGGAGCCACGCAACCTCTCGATGTCCCAGCCTCGGTCCTCAGGAAACGGCGAGATGGCGTCCGTTTCGTCGAGGACGACGCGCCACAGGTCCTCGGGAGAAGACACTCCGCCGGGATAGCGGCAGCTCATCCCGATGATCGCGATCGGATCGTCGTCGTCGGTCGGGGAGGAGGCCTCTCGGACCGCGGCAGGAGCGCTTTCGGCAGCCCCTGACTCGATGTGTCGGGCCAGCCGCGCCGGGGTCGGATGGTCGAAGAGAGTGACGCTGGACAGTCGCGTACCCATGGCGGTGTTCACCCGGTTGCACAGATCGCCGAGCATGATCGAGTCGAACCCGAGGTCCTTGAAGGTCCGCCGCACGTCGAGCCCGGCCCGTGTCCCGTGCCCCAGCACGACAGCGGCCTGCGTTTTGACCACATGGAGCGCGTCGGGGGCCGGTTCGCCCTCCACGACAGTTACGGGTTCCGCAGCCGGGGTGTCGGATGTCCGGACCTCAGTGGCGTCGGACAGAGCCGGCCAGTGGGACCGGCGCTGGAAGGCATATGTGGGCAGGTCGGTCCGGCGTGCACCGGTGCCGGCGAACACCTGTGTCCAGTCAGGGCCGACGCCGTGGGACCAGAGCTCTGCCAACGATGTCAGAAGGCGCTCGGATCCGCCCTGATCGCGGCGCAGCGTCCCGGCGGCGAAGATCTCGGCGTCGGCGGCGTGGCCCGCCTCCGTGATCGCGGATGTCAGCACCGGGTGCGGGCTGACCTCAAGGAACACCGTGCTCCCGGCGTCGAGCAGGGAGTGAATCGTGTCCTGGAACCGCACCGGATCCCGCAGGTTCCGGTACCAGTACTGGGCGTCGAGCGATGTGGTGTCGACCGGCGAGGCGGTTACGGTCGAGTACATCGCCACGTCGCCGGTCCGCGGGGTGATCGAAGCCGCCAGCTCCATCAGCCGATCCCGGACCTGCTCGACATGTGGCGTGTGTGAGGCGTAGTCCACCGCGATCTCCCGCGTGCGGACACCGGCCGATTCCAACGAGGCGACGGCCCCGGCCAGAGCGTCGGGGCTCCCCGCGATGACCGTCGAGGCCGGGCCGTTCAGCACTGCGGCCCATACGTCGTCCTGGGCCGCCAGCAGCTCAGCCACCCGCTCCGGCGAAGCGGCGACCGAGATCATGCCGCCACGGCCCGCCAGTTCCTGGGCGATGACCTGGCTCCGCAGGGCAACCAGCCTCGCTCCGTCAGCCAGTGACAGAGCACCGGACACGCACGCGGCGGCGATCTCGCCCTGCGAGTGCCCCAGCACGGCCGTCGGGACGACACCGAGCGAGCGCCAGACCCGGGCGAGCGAGATCATCACAGCCCACAGAACGGGCTGAACGACGTCCACCCGGTCGAGCGGGCTCTCGCCCGATGCACCGCGCAGGACGTCGGTCAGGTCCCAGTCGATGTACGGCGTCAGCGCCTTTGCGCATTCCCCGATCGATTCGGCGAAGACCGGCGATGCCTCGAGCAGCCCGGTCGCCATGCCGACCCACTGCGTCCCTTGGCCGGGAAAGACGAACACCACGCCGGGAGGGTCCCCCGCGGCAACCCCGTTCACCACGTTCTCCGCAGGCTCGCCGGACGCCAGTGCGTCGAGCCCGCTGAGGAACTCCTCCCGGTTCGCGGCCAGCACGACGGCACGGTGCTCCAGAGCCGTCCGCGACGACGCCAGCGACCACCCCATGTCCAACGCGCCGACGGCAGAGCCGGCAGCCAGCTCACGCAGCCGCGAAGCCTGTCCGCGCAATGCCTCGGAGGAACGGCCTGATACCGGCCACGGCACCACCGAGCCCATGTCCAGCACCGTCGCCGGTGCGTGCGTGGAGGGCTGTTCCTCGGCGACGGGAGCCTGCTCCACCACGACATGCGCGTTGGTACCGCCCATACCGAAGGCGGACACCCCTGCGGTCAGGGGCACTTCGGGCCTGGGCCAGGGGGACGCCTCGGTCTGCACCCGGATGTTCAAGTCGTCGAGCGGGATGGCGGGGTTCGGCTTGTCGAAGTTGAGGCTCGGGGGGAGTTCACCCGTCTTCAGCGCGAGTATGACTTTGATGAGGCCGGTGATGCCCGCAGCGCCTTCCAGGTGCCCCACGTTCGTCTTGGCCGAGCCGACTCGCAGCGGCATGTCCGGCGGACGCGACGATCCGATGACCGCCCCCAGTGCCGCCGCCTCGACAGGGTCGCCGACCGCTGTACCGGTGCCGTGCAGTTCTACGTACTGCACGTCCGCAGGCTCGATTCCGGCTGCGGCATGGGCCCGGCGCAGGACGTCCTCCTGCGCTGCCCGGCTCGGTGCGGTGAGGCTGTCACCGCCGCCGTCGTTGTTGACCGCACTGCCGCGCAGGACGCCGTGGATCCGGTCTCCGTCGGCGAATGCCCGGGCCAGTGGCTTGAGCAGTACGAAACCGCCGCCCTCGCCTCGGACGTAGCCGTTCGCCCTGGCGTCGAAGGTGAAGCAACGACCGTCCGGTGAGAGTCCACCGAATCGCGAGACGCTCAGGGTGCCGTCGAAGGTGAGGTTGAGGTTCACTCCGCCGGCGAGGGCGATCTCGCTCTCTCCGCTTCGCAGACTCTGGCAGGCCATGTGCACTGCTACGAGCGAGGAGGACTGGCCCGAGTCGACGACCAGGCTCGGTCCGGAAACTCCGAGTAAGTAGGATATTCGGTTGGCGATCATGCCCCGGTGCAGACCCGTGAGGGTGTGGTGGGTGACCGCCTCGGCGGGCTGCTGCTGGAGGAGAGACGCGTAGTCGTCGCTCATCGCTCCGGCGAAGACGCCTAATCGCCGACCTGCGACGCTGCGCGGGACGATGCCCGCGTCTTCGAGCGCCTCCCAGCCGAGCTCGAGCGCCAGCCGCTGCTGCGGGTCCATGGCCACGGCCTCGCGCGGCGAGATGCCGAAGAAGTCCGCGTCGAAACCGTCCACCCGGTCGAGGAAGCCGCCGCGTAAGGCAACCGCCGGTTCCTCGGCCCGAGGACTCGCCCACCGGCCTCGTGGCACTGGTGTCACCGCGTTCACGCCGTTGCTGAGGAGCCGCCGGAAATCTTCCGGTGAATTGGCTCCGGGTAACCGGCAGGAAATCCCGACCACTGCGATCGGAACATCGGCGTGAACGGACGGTAACGAACCAATGCCCCTGGTCAATTTCGAGCCTCTCGCCATGTCGCGAATATACATCCCAGCAACAACGTCACACGGAAACGATGGCTTCGGCGCCATCCCTCACGCCCTGCGCCCCGCACCTGTCGGCGTTGTACGGATACACCGCTCACACGCTCCCACCAGGCAACTCCTGGCATACAGGAGGCCGGGAACGGCAGAGAAGCAACGAATGAATGCTTGCACGGTCCGGCGCCCCCGCCTATCAGTCGGACTCTACAGCGGTCCTGCACTGCGCCGGCCGGAAACCGGTGCGTAACATAGGAAAGACCCGCTGCACCTTCAGCGATCAGTTCCCTAACGCTAGGCCATACAAGCCGAGCTGCCATGTGAGCTGCATCACACGATCCATCCTGGCGTTCTCCGGCCGACATTCACAGCAGGAGTGGGTTGACAGCGGCGGACCGATCACGCTTGGCTGAAGCGTGCGTCACGCCGATCCACAGGGTCACAGGGCGGAGAAAGCCCGAATCGGCGGCCCTTAAACCCCGCCCGGCCACCAGCACTTGAGCCGCGGTCAGCGACAGTCGTCCACTCCGGCACCCCACACGTCAAATCCGAGGGAGTTAAGGATGACTCACACCTCGTTGGAGTCTCCGTCCGCGTTACATACTCAGGATTCCGTCTTATCCATGCGGATAGCGCGATCCTTATGGGCAGCCGACAGCACAGCCGCGAGCCTGAAGAGTTTCCACAGCTGGTTCACCGGACTCAGAGACAGTGATGCGTCGCAGGTCCGAAGAATTGATTTTGATGCACTAACCGATTGGCGGTTCGAAGCCGCGACCGGAAACATCGTTCATGACAGTGGCAAGTTCTTCTCGATCGAGGGCTTGAATGTAAGGGCCACGCAGGGGCCGGCACAACACCAGTGGTCGCAGCCGATCATCAGCCAACCGGAGATCGGCCTGCTCGGGATCCTGGTAAAAGAATTCGACGGCACGCTCCACTGCCTGATGCAGGCCAAGATGGAGCCCGGGAACTGCAACGGCTTACAGCTTTCGCCGACCGTGCAGGCGACCAGGAGTAACTACACCGGGGTGCACGGCGGTAAAGCGGTCCCCTATCTGGACTATTTTCGCGATGCCCCGTCACAGCACGTGATCACCGATGTGCTGCAGTCGGAGCAGGGGTCCTGGTTCTACCGCAAGCGCAACCGCAACATCATCGTCGAGGTGGACGAACACGTCGAGGTGCTGGAAGGCTTCCACTGGCTCTCGATCGGCCAACTGCACGAATTATTATCGATTGACGATCTTGTGAACATGGACGCGCGCACCGTCCTGTCGTGCCTTCCACTGTCCGGCACTGGCCTCTCGAAGGCTCACGACTTCCAGAGTGGGACCTTCCGGTCCGCATTGGTCAGGTCCCTCGGTGCGGACCAGGGCACGCTCCGCACCTCACGTCAGGTGCAGCACTGGATCACCGACGCCCGCGTTCGCTCCGAGATGGACACCACGCCGGTCGGCCTCGGCCAAATCGAGGGTTGGCACCGCTCGTCGGACCGGATCTCACACGAGACAGGCCTGTTCTTCGACGTGATGGCCGTGGACGTGCGCGCGGGCAGCCGTGAGGTGCGGGGCTGGACGCAGCCGATGATCCAGGCGCGTAACCTCGGAGTGGTCGCCTTCCTGACCCAGCGGATCGAGGGAGTCCTGCACGTCCTGGCCAACGTCAGGGCAGAGCCCGGACTTCTGGACATGGTCGAGGTGGCTCCCACCCTGCAGTGCACGCCGGAGGACTACCGGGGCGTGCCGGCAAGGGCCCGCCCTCCGTTCCTGGACGAGATGCTGCAGGCGCCCCAGGACAGCATCCGGTTCGACACCGTCCTGTCCGAGGAGGGCGGCAGGTTCTTCCATACCCGCAACCGCTACCTCATCGTGGAAGCCGACCCGGATCGCAAGCTCACCGCCCCGGCGGACTTCTGCTGGCTCACCGTCCACCAGCTGACGGACCTCATCCAGCACAGCCACTACGTGAACATACAGGCCAGGAGCCTGACAGCCTGCCTGCACAGCCTGACCCTCCGACCGATGGGGAACTGACCGATGGACAGCCCTCATCAGTCCGGTCCGGTGCGCATCGGCGTGCTCGGCGCTTCTTCGATCGCCTGGCGGCGGACACTGCCCGCGCTGCGAGATGTTCAGGACAGCACGGTCGTCGCGGTCGCCAGCCGCGAGAGGGACAAGGCGGAACGGTTCGCCGCCCGCTTCGACTGCGCCGCCGTACACGGCTACGAGAGACTGCTCGAGCGGGACGACATCGACGCCGTCTACGTGTCGGTACCCAACTCACTGCACCACCGGTGGGTGAACCGACTGCTCATGTGCGGCAAGCACGTACTGGCCGAGAAGCCGCTGACCACCCGCCCGGCGGACACCGCCGCACTGGCCGAACTCGCGGCAGACCGGGGGCTGGTACTACGCGAGAACATCGCGTTCGTCCACCACGGACTGCACCGGCGGGTCGCCGAGCTCGTCGGAGCCGGCCGCATCGGACGTCTACGGCACATCGACGCGGCGTTCTGCTTTCCGCCGCTGCCCGGGACCGATGTGCGCTACCGGGCCGACCTCGGCGGCGGTGCGCTGCTCGACGCAGGGCTCTACCCCGTCCGGCTGGCCCAGTACTTCCTCGGCAACGAACTCACCGTCGCGGGGGCTGTGCTGCGGGAGGACCCCGCGGCAGGCGTCGACGTGGCGGGGAGCGCGGTGCTCGCGGCGGCGACCGGGGAGACCGTGACAGTCACTTTCGGCTTCGAGCACAGTTACGGGTCGAGCTACACGCTGTGGGGCAGCAGCGGGCGACTGTCCGTCGACCGAGCGTTCACCCCGCCACCCACCATGGCGCCGCTGGTCCGCATCGATGAGCAGGACCATGCCGAGGAGATCACGCTTCCCGCTGAGCACCAGTTCGCCAGATCGGCGGAGTCGTTCGTGAAGGCGGTGTCGCGGTCGAGATCCTCCGGATCCGATCCGGACCATGACGCCTGGGCCGCGACCGCGCTGCGTACCGCCGAACTCCTCGACCGGATCGCCACGTCCGCCCATCGTGTCGTGGCAGGGAAGCAGGTCTGATGGAGATCATCGGCAACGGGTTCATCGCACAGAACCTGGCCACGATCGCGCACCGGCACCCGTGCGCGACGGTGGTCGCCGCCGGTGTGTCCAGCACCGGCGTCCGGGCGCCTGAGGAGTTCGCCCGCGAAGAGGCGCTGGTGCACGAGATCACCGACCGGTGCCACCGCGCGGGCCGCCTCGTCGTCTACCTGTCCACGGCGTCCCACGCGATCTACGGAACCACGGAAGTCGCCCTGGACGAACGGGCGGACGTGAAGCCGCAATCGCCCTACGGCAGGCAGAAACTGAAGCTGGAGCGTGCGATCGCCGAGTCCGGTGCACGGTGGCTGTCCCTGCGCCTGAGCCACGCCGTGGGCCGATGGCAGCGGTCCCACCAGTTGCTGCCCTCGCTCGTCGGGCAGGTACGCAGCGGGACCGTGCAGCTGCACCGGGGTGCGCACCGTGACCTGGTGGACGTGGCCGACGTGGTCCAGGCGATCGACGGGCTGCTCGCCCAGGGGGTGCAGGAGGAGATCGTGAACATCGCCTCAGGCGTGCCACAGCCGATCGCGACCGTCGTGCGGGGAATCGAACAGCGCATGGGCGTCGCCCCCCGGCACGAAGTCATCGACACGGCACCGACCCTGACGAGGGTTTCGATAGCCAAACTGTGCGGACTGCTGCCGCCCATGCGGTCGGTCTCCGAGCCGGACTACCTCGACAGGATTCTCGACCGTTACACCTCGGCCTACTGACCATCCGGGTCGAAGCCGTCTCACCAGCGACATTTCTATGGAGGGTCCATGCGCGCCTCGTTAGTCGTACTGGGATCGCGAGGGGATGTCCAGCCGTTCATCGCACTGGGCACGACACTGAAGGCCCGAGGGCACGCGGTGACTCTCGCAACCCACGGGGATTTCGAGGCGCTGGTGCGGGAGGCAGGGCTGGAGTTCATCGAACTGCCCGGGAGTCCGCGTGACTTCCTCGCCCACCCTGCCCTCGCGGAGGCGCTGCAGCAGGGTGCGTCACTGTTCCGTGCCGCGCGGAAGGTCCCGCGGCCGACCTCCGAGCACATCCAGGAGCTTGCCGCCAAGGTGGCGAAGGCCTCGGCGGGCGCGGACCTCGTGGTCAACAGCATCCTGAGCCGCATCTCCTTCGAGTCCGACGACAGCGCACCGTGGGGCTCGGTGACCTGGTGGCCCCTCAACCCGACGGCACAGTGGCCGGCGATGATCCTCCCGCAGTACCACCTGGGTAGGTCCTACAACCGCCTGACCCACCGGCTTGCGGGACTGTTGGACTGGATCACCATCCGCGGTCTTCGTAAGGACGCGAGTCTGCCGCCGCTGCCTTTCGGCGCACCCTACGGAAATCTGGGCAAGGACGTCCCGCTGCTCTGCCCGGTGACCCGCGCTCTGTTCACCGAGCCTTCCGACTGGCCCGAACGCTCACACATCACCGGCTACTGGTTCTGGGACCGGAAGTGGACGCCGCCGCAGCAGCTGGTCGACTTCATGGATTCCGGGACTCCCCCGGTGACCCTGTCCTTCGGCAGTATCTGGCCGGTGCACCCACCGGCCGAGACCCTGCAGAAGGTCCTGGCCGTGGTGCGCTCCCACGGGCGCCGGCTCGTGCTCGTGGGCGGGGGGCCCACCACGGTCCCGGAAGACGTGTTCCGGATAGATGACGTGCACTACCCGTGGCTGTTGCCGCGCTCCGCCGCCTTCATCCACCACGGCGGCTGCAACACCACCGGTGAAGCCTTGCGCTCCGGCCGCCCCCAGGTTGTCGTGCCCACCTTCGCCGACAGCCCGTTCTGGGCGGCGAACGTGCACGCGCTCGGTGTGGCGGCGAAGCCCATTCCATTCCAGAAGTTCACCGCCGAACGCCTCGACGTGGCACTCGGCGCTGCTCTGTCCGACGATGACATGCGGCGGAAAGCACACGACGTCGGTGAATCCGTACGTGCCGAGCACGGGACCGAGAAGGCAGCCGAGATCCTGGAGGAATGGGTCCGGCACTGGCGCGCCCAGAAACGCGACGTCGCCTCTGCGTGACCACTGGTGGACAGCAGAGCGCCGATCACGGATCGCAGGGCATCGGATCGACAATCAAGGAGACCCATGCGCGCCCTAGTCACCGGAGCCGCCGGATTCATCGGCTCGGCTTTCGTCCGGCATGCGCTCGGCGGCTCTTTTCCCGGCCGCACCGAGATGGAAATCACCGCTCTCGACGCACTGACGTACGCCGGGAACACGGAGAACCTGGCTCCGGTGGCCGGCCACCCCTGCCTTTCCTTCGTGCACGGTGACATCTGCGACGCCCCGCTGCTCCGTTCTCTGCTGCCGGGGCACGACGTCATCGTCCACTTCGCCGCCGAGACACATGTCGACCGCTCCATCGAAGGCCCCGGCGCTTTCGTCCGTACCAACCTCCTGGGTACGCAGACACTGCTGGAGGCGGCCCGTGGCGCCGGCATTCCACGCTTCATCCATGTGTCGACGGACGAGGTCTACGGATCGATCGCGAAGGGCTCGTGGACGGAGGAGTCGCCCGTCGATCCGAACTCTCCGTACGCCGCGTCGAAAGCGGGCGCCGACCACATCGCGCTGGCGTATGCGAGAACATACGGAATGAACATATCGGTCACCCGCTGCTCCAACAACTACGGCCCCTACCAGTATCCGGAAAAGCTCATTCCCCGGTTCATCACCCAGCTCATGGGCGGACGCTCCCTGCCGCTCTACGGAAACGGCGACAACATCCGGGACTGGCTGCACGTGGACGACCACTGCAGGGGAATATGGCAGGTTCTGGAGAAAGGCCTTCCAGGCGAGGTGTACAACATCGGCGGCGGTTCCGAGCTGTCCAATCTCCAACTCACCCACCTTCTGCTCGAGGAGTTCGGATTCGGCCCGGAAATGATCGAGCCGGTGCCGGACCGACTCGGTCACGACAAGCGTTACTCCCTGGACGGAAGCAAGGCTCGACTGCTCGGATACGCCCCTCAGGTCCCCTTCTCGGAAGGACTGCGCCAAACAGCGGACTGGTACCGGGAGAACAGCTCCTGGTGGCGCCCGCTGCTGCCGTGAAGAACCCAGAGATCTCGGAGTGAATCATGCGTGGAATTGTCCTGGCCGGAGGGGCGGGGACCAGGCTCAGGCCGGTCACCGGCATAACATCCAAGCAATTACTGCCCGTGTACAACAAGCCGATGGTCTACTATCCGCTCTCCGTTCTCATGCACGCGGGAATCCAGGACATCCTGATCATCAGCAGCCCCAAGTACATCGGGGCCTTCCAGGAGTTACTGGGCGACGGGCACCGGATCGGCCTCGACCTGCACTACGCCGTCCAGCAGCACCCGGACGGACTGGCCGACGCACTTCGCCTCGGCCGGGACTTCATCGGGGGCGAGCAGATCGCCCTGATCCTCGGCGACAACATCTTCTACGGCCACCAGCTCCCGACCCTCCTGCAGAGAGAGCGTGAGTCCCTCAGCGGCTGCACCCTCTTCGGATACCCGGTCGCCGATCCCGAACGCTACGGGATAGCCGAACTGGACAAGGACGGAAAGATCGTCTCCATCAAGGAGAAGCCCGAAAAGCCGACGTCGAACCTCGCGGTCACGGGACTGTACTTCTACGACAACGATGCCATCTCCATGGCCGACGAGCTCACCCCGTCGCCGCGGGGAGAGCTGGAGATCACCGACCTCAACCTCAACTACGTGGAAAGCTGCCGCGCCCGGCTCGTCAATCTCGGCCGCGGAAGCGCGTGGTTCGACACCGGGACCCATGACAGCCTCCTCGAAGCGGCGACCTTCGTGCAGATCATCGAGAAGCGTCAGGGGATCCGTATCGCCTGTATCGAGGAGATCGCCTACCGGATGGGGTTCATAGACGCCGTTCAGTTGTCCGCGATAGGCGACAGCCTGGGACCCACGAGCGACTACGGTCAGTACATTCTGGACCTGGCCGCCGCATGACGTCCGAAGGGGTGGGACGCAGCAAGGATCCATAACCGGCCCGATCGTGCCCTGCCCTCGTCGCACGGCACCGGCCAATTTTCGGAAGCGTGACATTCATCCGGGCAAGTGGCCCGGCTTATTCTGGGGTTGATGGCATGGTTGCAGGTCGTGTGGTGCGGTTCGACGGTGTTCGGGGTTTTGGGTTCATCGCTCCGGATCATGGCGGGGAAGACGTCTTCCTGCATGTGAACGATCTGTTGGTGTCCGAGCACCTCCTGCGCTCAGGCATCGCCGTGGAGTTCGAGGTGGAGCAGGGGGACCGCGGCCTCAAGGCTTCGTCCGTCCGGCTCGCGGAGGGAGCCGACGCCACACCGCCGGCCGCTCGGACAGCCGCCGTCGCCGCCCGGCCGGCTCCGCCCAGGCAGGCGGACAACGACGATTCCCTGTGCGACGTGCTCGCCGCGAACGACTATCTGCACGAGGTGACCGACGTGCTGCTGTCCGCCGCCCCCACGCTGACGGGAACCCAGATCCTGCACATCCGCGACGGGCTGCTCCAGTTCGCCAAGAACCACGGCTGGACCGAGGGCTGAGCGGCCGGGGGGGATGCGGCGCGTCTCCCCCGGCCGTGCCGCGGAGCGGGTGCCTGGCCGAGCCACAGGCTGGTGCGACACGCCCCTCCCCCGGTCGCCCTGTGATCGCCACGCCACGGGAACGACGCTGCGCCTGGCGCGCGCCGCCCTCAGGTGCCCCTGTGCGTGGCGCGTGTTCCCGCCGCACCCTCTCGCGGCCGAGGAGTCGACAGCCGGGTCCCAGAAATGATCAAGGGCCGGATTCGGATTTCTCCGAAACCGGCCCTGACCTGCGACTCTCACGAGTCGGGACGACAGGATTTGAACCTGCGACCCCTTGACCCCCAGTCAAGTGCGCTACCAAGCTGCGCTACGTCCCGATGCGTTTCCTCCCGGAGCTCCCGGGCGGCTGCGCAGGACAAACATTACCTCACTCGGAGGACCGGATCGACGCGCGTGCCTGCTGGGCGCGGGTCGCGAGTCCCTCCGCACCACAGGCGGTGGCGAGCTTCTGGGCCCGGGCGAGCTCCCGCTCGGACCGGATCGCGATGCCGTACTCGAAACGGGCCATGGCGTGCTCGTAGGCGGACGAGGACGTTTCGAGGTGGCGCACGGACTCGGACAGCAGGTGCGTGGCCTCCTCCGCGGGCACGAAGAGGGCCAGGCAGCGCAGGGCCTCGCCGATCGCGGTGTCCGTGCCGAAGCGTTCCGCGTGGACGCGCGCCCGTGTCGCCAGCTGGGCGGCCCGGACCGGGTCCGTGTCGGCCAGGGCGCGGGCGAGATCCCCCGCCCAGGGGGCCCAGACCCCGTTGAAGCGGCCTCGCGGCTCCAGCGCCGCCCCCGCGGCCTCCAGCTCGGCCACGGCCTCCTCCGCGCGCCCCTCGGCCAGCAGCAGTCGCCCGCGTACGCACGGGGCGTCCGGCAGGACCATCGCGCTGGGGTACGGCGGGCCGAAGTCGTACCGGTCGGCGACCAGCCGGGCCTCCGCGGTCCGGCCGCGGGCGAGCAGGGTGTCGACGAGGAGGCAGGTGGCGTCCCAGTGAACGGGCAGTCCGCTGCCGGCACGGTCGGCGAGGCGCAGACCCTCGCGCAGGAAGACCTCGGCCTCCGCCAGACGTCCGCGACGGCGGTGCACGAGGCCCAGGAGGGTGTGCGCGAAAGCGAGGTGCGCGCCGCTCCAGCCGGAGATCTCGAAGGCGCGCACCGCCTCGCCGAAGAGCGCTCCGGCCCGGTCGAGCTGGTCGGTGAACGCGTAGGTGATGCCCACCATCGCGGGTAGTTCGAAGCCCCACTCGGAGTCCGTCCAGCCGAGCCCGCGAGCGGGCCGCCCGTCGACGAGCGCGCGTTCGCAGAAGTCCACGACGAGTTGGGCGTTCTCACCACGGAGCATGGCGTCGAAGGCCCGCAGGGTGAGCAGGGCGCGCTCGGCGTTGTCGCGGCCCTTGAGGTGGTCCGCGTTGCGTGCCAGGCGGGCCGACCGCCCGGGGCCGTCGTCCTCGGCGGCCTGCATGCCCTCCCACAGGAAGTGCGCGGCCTGGAGCCGCATCAGGCCGGGGCCGGGGGCGGTTCGGGACGCCTCGGCGGCAAGCGAGAGCGCCGCGTCCTTGAGCTGGTTGTTGTGGGAAAGGGCGGAGGCCAGCCGGAAGGTGGCGTCGATCCGGAGGGCCCCGTCGAGGCCCGGCGTGTCGAGCGCGGCGCGGAGGTGCTGGACCGTGGTGGCCGGCGAGGAGAGCAGGGTGGCACAGCCGAGTTCGTACAGCAGCGCCGCCCGGTCACCGGGGCGCGGCGGCTCGTCCAGTGCGCGTTCGAGGCAGCGCCGGGCTGCCTCCGGGGCCCCGACCGCGAGGTGTTGCCGGGCTGCTTCGCGGAGCTGCGCGACCAGTTCCTGGTCGTCGTCCGCGTGGACTTCGAGCAGGTGGCGGGATGCCGCCGCCGCGCCGAGTCCGGCCTGGGTGATCGCCCAGGCGGCGCGTCCGTGCATGGCGGTGCGGGTCGCAGGCGGGATGGAGCGGTAGACGGCGCTGGCGATGAGCGGATGGACGAACTCCAGCGGATCGAAGCCGCTGACGATCCGGGCCTCCCGCAGCCGCGCCGTGCAGTCCGCGGCCTCGGCCGAACTCATTCCGGCCAGGGTGGCGGCGAGTTCCTGGGAGATCTCGGTGCCGAGAACGGCCGCCGCCCAGGCGAAGCGGTTGGCGTTGGTGCCGAGGCGTTCGAGGCGGGCGACGAGCCCGCTGCCCCGGGCCGAAGCCCCGAGTTCACGCAGGAACCCGGCGGACTCCTCGACCGGCGCCAGTTCGCGGTCCTGTGCCTTGGCCACGAGTTCGACCGCTTCGTACGGATTGCCTCCGGTGACGGCCCAGACCTCGCGGCAGAAGGGATCGTCCGCGTGGTCGCCCAGCCCGGCGCGCACCAGGTCCGCCGTGGCCTCGGGGGTGAGCGCGCGCAACGCCACCCGGGTCAGGGCCGGGTGTCCCTCGGCGCCGTTGTTCCGGGGGGTGCGGGCGATGGCCCAGTCGGCGTCACGGTCGGCCAGCTCCTGGGGGCGGTGAGCCTGGAGGACCAGCACGGGCAGTTCGGACAGCCGCGCGGTGAAGCCCGCGAGCCAGGCGAGGGATTCGCCGTCCGCCCAGTGCGCGTCGTCCACTATGAGGAGCAGCGGTCGGTGGCTGAGGCGGGAGGCGAGCTGGGACACGACGAAGTCGAGGCCGTCCCTGACACCTTGCGGGTCGGGTTGCGGGCCTCTGGGATCGGCGAGGCCCAGAGCGGGTGCGGCGATCTCGAACCAGTCGCCGAACAGGGCGCGGGTCTCGTCGGCGGGGAACCGGTCCAGCGCGGGCTGGAGCAGTTGGCGTACGACGTGGAAGGGCACCGAGGTGACCGTCTCGCCGCCGCGCGCGGACCAGATGGTGCAGCGGTCTTCGGCCATGGCCTTGATCTCGCCGAGCAGCGCGGTCTTGCCGATGCCTGCTTCGCCGCTGAAGACCAGCAGCCCGCCGGCTGCCTGCCCGCCGCAGAGGGCGTCCAACGCCTTCGCTGCGGCGGCGAGTTCCGGTTCGCGCTCGTACAACGGCCGGGACGGCTTCATGCCTCCCCTTCCCAGGGTGGTTGCGGAGGGCACCGAGCCTAGTCGCGCGCGGGTGCCCAGGGACAGGGTTCCCACGGTTGTTCGCAGGTGCGAGGCACAATCGAGGAGTGGACGAATCTCGCAGGGACCGCGACGAGGAAGGGCGGGCGCGCAATGCGCGCCCCCGGGACGGGCTGGGGCGCCCCCTGCCGTACGGAACACCTGGGGTGGAGCGGCAGCCGGAGGGAGTCGTCCGCTCCCCCGAGGAGACGGTGCGCGAGGCCCAGCGGCTGCTGGACGCGGGTATGCCGTTCCATGCCCACGAGGTGTTCGAGGACGCCTGGAAGTCCGGGCCGGACACGGAGCGCGAGCTGTGGCGCGGCCTCGCGCAGATGTCGGTGGGGCTGACGCACGCGGCCCGGGGCAACACGACAGGCGGAGCACGGCTGTTGAGGCGGGGAGCCGCCGCCGTCGAAGGATTCCGGACGGCTGATCCGCACGGGATCGGTGTGGACGGGTTGATCGGCTGGGCGCGGGAGCTGGCGGGACGCGTGGACCCCACGGGGCCCGCGGACGCTGAGGAGGACACCGGCGGCGGACGACATGACGGCGGAGACGCGCGAGGAGACGAACGGGGCGCTGCGACGGTGGACGCGGCCACGGAGGCACCCCGCTTGCGGCAGGGGGGCCGGGCCGGGGAGTGAGCACATGAGTGCGATAGGTTTTGCTCCTTCTTGACGACGTGTCGATCGCAACCGCCACGTTCGTGTTCCATTCTTCGACCACTCGCTCAGGAGACGGACGCCCCGATGACCGACATCATCAACGGCCTCGGCCGTGCCACCGCATACGGGGCCCTCGGCGTCGTACTGCTCGTTCTCGGCATATTTCTGATCGACGCCCTGACACCGGGCAAGCTCGGCCGCCAGATATGGGAGGAGCGCAACCGCAACGCGGCGCTGCTCCTGAGCTCGGCCCTGGTGGGCATCGGCGGCATCGTGTTCACGTCGATCTGGACGACGTACGAGGACTTCGGCAAGGGGCTGGCCTCGACCGCCGCGTTCGGGCTGCTCGGCCTGATCATGATGGCCGTGGCCTTCCTCGTCGTGGACCTGGTCACGCCCGGCAAGCTGGGGGCCACGCTGGTGGAGCGGGAGCCGCACCCGGCGGTGTGGGTGACGGCAGCCTGCAACCTGGCCGTCTCGGCCATCGTGTCGGCGTCGATCGCCTGATCGAGCCCCCTGGTCACCGGGGTGATCCCCCGGTGACGCGAACATCACGGGCCGCAGCCATTACGATCCGGCGTCATGAGCACTTCTGACCAGGACCAGGACCAGGCCCAGCAGCAGGACACGCAGCAGGACCAGCAGGACCCGGAGGCGGGCGAAAGCCCTGCGGGGATATCCGGACCCGCCGCGCAGGAGCGGAGACTCACACCACGTCAGGCGCGGCGGCTGCGGATCGTGCTCTCCTCGGCGGGCATGGCGGCGATGGCCGTCGTCCTGGCCTTGCGGATCGCGAGCCGTTCCTCGGTGCTGGTCGTCGGGGTCTACGGGCTCGCGCTCATCCTCTGCGGTGTGGTCATCGAGCTGAGCAGGAACGGCAGGACCCGGCTGGGGAGTTGGCTGCTGGGCATCGGGCTGGTGGCCGCCGTCGGCGCGGACTGGCTGCTCATTCCCTGAGCGGTCCCCGGCCCGCCCTTCAGCGCACGGTGATCCGTACGGACGAGCCGGCGGGGTCGACCCGGTCCGTCCAGTCGGCCGCCAGGGTGAACGGCCTTCCGGGGACCGCTGCCGCCAGATGCCGCTCCCGGTGGAGCTCACGCCCGTCCTGCGAGACGACGAGCAGCGGCCGGGCCAGCCGCAGCACGGTGCGCAGCACGAACCGGCCCCCCTGCGGGCGCACCCCGTCCGGCCCCGTCAGGTTGGGGGCGATCCACTGCAGCGGTGCTTCGACGACCAGCGGACGACCGCCTCCCGCGGGGTCGTCGGTTCCTGCCAGGCGGTGCAGTACGGGCACCGCCACGGCCCGGCCCTCCCCCGCGGCGAACCCCGCGCGTTCGACGGCGTGCAGCAGGTTCCCGGCCGCGAGGACACCGGGCCGCGAGGTCCGGAACGAGGCGTCGTAGGCGGGACCTCGGGTGCCCGGGTCGAGAACGAGCCCACCGCGCCTGGCCAGTTCGTGGTCGGGGACGAAGTCGCCGGTCAGGACGAGTGTGTCGCAGCGCAGTGTGGTGGTGCGGCCGTCGTCGTGGCGCAGCGCCACCCCGGACAGCCGGGTCCTGCCCGTGAGTCCCGTGACGGTCGCACCGGTGAGGAGCGGGACGCGCCGGTTCCGCAGCCGGACCGGCGCGGACGGACGGTCGGTGACCATGGCGACGACGTCGACCCCGGCGGCGCGCAGGGTGGCGGCGGCCGCGTGGCCGACGGGCTCGTCACCGACGACGACCGCCCTGGTGCCGATCGGCTGGCCGTACAGGTCGACGGCCTGCTGGAGCTCGCCGGTGGTGTAGACACCGGGCGGCCGGGTGCCGGGGATCAGCCGAGCGCTGCGGGGCCGTTCGCGGGCGCCTGTGGCGAGGACGACGGCTCGGGCGGTGATCCGTTCGAGTCCGGCCGGTCCGGTGGTCTCGACGGTGCGGGGTCCCGCCCAGCCGGTGACGGTGACTCCGGTGCGCAGGGCCGCGCCCGCGTCCAGGGCAGCGGTCACGCTCCGCCGGGCGTATTCGGGCCCGGTCGTCCCTCGCTGTGCGTACGCGGATGCCGTCGCCGATGCCCAGGCGTACGCGGACCGGTCCAGACGTCCCCCGAATCCGCCGTGGTGACAGTGGCGGGGCATTCCGCCGGCCTGCTGATCGCGCTCCAGGATCTCCACCCGTCCCGCTCCCGCGGCGGCGAGTTCCGCTCCGGCCGCGAGACCGGCGGGGCCCGCGCCGACGATCAGGACGTCGACCTCACGTGCGATGCGGGTCATGGCCGCGCCTCCTCGAACAGGGCGCGGACGGCGGCGCCGCAGTGGAAACCCTGACAACGGCCGCCACGGGCGCGCGTGCGGCGCCGTAGGCCGTCCAGGGAGTGCGGGGGGATCGTCGAGGCCAGGGCGTCCCGGATCTCGCCGAGGGTGACCTGTTCGCAGTGGCAGACGAGCGTGCCGTATGCCGGATCCTCGGCGATCAGGGCGGCGTTCCGGAAGGGGCGGGGGAAGGCGTCGCCGAGGCCGGGCATCGTCAGGGGCGGGAGTGCGTGGGGCTCGCCGTGGTCCAGCCCGGTCGCCGCGAGGAGTTCCATGACGTGGCGGCCGATCGCCATGGACGCGGTGAGGCCGGTGGAGCGGATTCCGCCGACGGCGACGTAGCGCAGAGCGGGGTACTCCTGGATGCGGTAGTCCTCCTGGCCGGTGGCGGCGCGCAGGCCCGCGTAGACGGCGGTGACCTCCTCGTCGATGAGCCCGGGCACGATCCGGCGGCCCTTCTCGCGGAGGAGGTGCAGGCCGTCGGCGGTGGATCCGGTGTCGGTCTTGTCGTCGAGCTCCTCGGCGGTGGGTCCGAGGAGGACGTTGCCGAACACCGTCGGTGCGATCAGGACGCCCTTGCCCTCCGGGCCCGGGACCGGCAGGAGGATGTGGCCGACGAGGTCGCGGGCGAGCTTGTCGTAGACGATGAGCTGGCCCCGGCGCGGGGTCACGGTGAACGCGTCGTGGCCGAGGAGCCGGTCGATCTCGTCTGCGTGCAGCCCGGCCGCGTTGACCAGGTAACGCGTGCGCAGCGGTCCGCGCGAGGTGGTGAGCGTATGGCCGTCGGCGTCGCTGCCGACGTCCGCCACCCGGCAGTTCAGGTGCAGGTGGACGCCTGCCCGGACCGCCTGGGTGGCGAAGGCGAGCGGGGTGGTCCAGGGGCAGATGATGCTCTCGTCGGGAACGTCGAGAGCACCGAGCGCTCCGGGTCCGAGATGTGGTTCGCGGACCCGCAGCTCGTCGGCTCCGATGACGCGGGATCTGTCGTAGCCGTTGCGTACGGCCTTGTCCCGCAGTCGGGGTAGTGCGGCGAGCTGGTCCTCGTCCCAGGCGACGAGGAGGGCCCCGACCCGCTCGACCGGGATGCCGGTGTCCGTGGCGTAGGCGGCGAGGAGGTCACGCCCTTCGCGGACGAGGCGGGCTTCCAGCGATCCGGGGACGGCGTCGAACCCTGTGTGCAGGATCGCGGTGTTGGCCTTCGACGTGCCGTTGCCGATGTCGTCTGCGGCGTCGATCAGGGCGGTGCGCAGCGGGTGGCGGGCCAGTTCTCGGGCGATGGCCGCTCCCACGACGCCCGCGCCGATCACGGTGACGTCGTACGTGTCGTCCGCCTCCTGCCCCGAGGGCAGGGGGCCGGCCGTGGTGAGGGTGACGGTCACGCGCGCTCCCGCAGGCTGTCCACGGCGGCCCGGAATCCGGCGAGGCGCTCCGCCGCCTCCTCTGGGCCGATGCGTGGTTCGTACACCGCGGAGGGCCGCCACTCGGGTGTCGCGCTGCTCGGCGGCAGTCGGGGGTCGAGCCCGAGCCGTGCCACCGCTCCGGCCCCCAGCGCGGTCACATCGGGCAGTGCCGAGACCTCGACCGGGCGTTGCAGCAGGTCCGCCTGGGTCTGCATGAGCAGCGCGGATCGGGTCAGGCCGCCGTCGACGCGCAGTGTGGTCAGCGGGGAGCCGAGGTCGGACCCGGCGGCCTCGGCCAGGGCGACGACCTGCGCGGTGATGCCCTCGCAGAGGGCCCTGACCAGGTGTCCGGCTGTGGTGTCGAGGCCGAGGCCGGTCAGGGATCCGCGCAGGTCGCTGCGCCACCAGGGTGCGGCGAGGCCGGCGAGCGCCGGGACGAAGGTGACTCCGCCGGTGCTGGGGACCGACGCGCCCACCCGATCGAGGTCCGCGGCGCCGGAGATCACCCCGAGGTCGGTGAGCCAGCGCACGGCCGAAGCCGCCGTGTAGACCTGGCCGTCGAGGCAGTAGTCCGTCAGCCCGCCGAGACGCCAGGCGACGCAGCTGACGAGGCCGCTGGAGCCGGTGCTCGGCCGACGGCCGGTCTGGGCGAGGAGGAACGCCCCGGTGCCGTAGGTGCATTTGGCCTGGCCGGGTTCCAGGGCGTTCTGTGCCAGCAGGGCGGCCTGCTGGTCGACGAGGAGGCCGGTCAGGGGTACTTCCGGGCCGAACGCGGTGGTGGTGCCGACCGGTCCGGCGCAGTCGACGACGTCGGGCAGCCGTTCGTCCGACAGGCCGAAGATCTCCAGTGCCTCGGGCGACCAGTCGACGTCGCGGAGTCCGAGGAGCTGGGTGCGCCCCGCGGTGGCGGCGTCGGTGACGAAGGCTCCCGTCAGCTGGTTGACCAGCCAGGAGTCGCTGGTCGTCACGACACCTCTCCGGGTCACTTCACGGCGGATCCACGCCATCTTGGGGGCGGCGAAGTACGGATCGAGCGGTAGCCCGGTGAGCCGCTTCAGCTCGTCCCCGTGTGCGGCGAGCTCGTCACAGATCCCCTCCGCGCGCCGGTCCTGCCAGACGACGGCGTCGGTCAGCGGCCGGCCTGTCGCAGGGTCCCAGGCCAGCACCGTCTCGCCCTGGTTGGCCAGCCCGACGGCCGCAACGGGTTCGGCCGCCTCCGCCACCGCCTGCCGGCCGGCGTCGAGTACCGACCCGATCAGCTCGGCGGGATCGGCCTCCACGAGGCCACCGGCGCCGTACCGCGGGCGCACGGGCGCCGAACCGGAACCGATCACCCCACGCTCGGGACAGATCACCAGTGCCTTGGTCCCGGACGTCCCCTGGTCGATGGCGAGTACCGGCTCTGTCAAGCGACGCTCCAGCCGTGCGGACCACCCGGACCCGGGCGGAATCGTGATCATCTGGTCCCTGCGCCCACAGTCGTGCAGACCACGTCTTGCGTCAACCCTCTCCAGAACATCCTGCGCGGCGCCCCGGCGAGAGATCAACGTCCTGTGCGTGTGGACTACTTGAGTAAGATCCGCGGAGTCACCGAAACGCCGGCTCTCCGGGCTCTACACTCTCCGCCGGGTGAACAACCGGACGATGACCACCGGTAGTTCATCGCTGAACAGCCCAACCCCCCACGTTCCATGAGGATTCATGACGAGACGAATCTGCGCCGTGCCGCCGTGTCCGGCCTCCCGCCCTTCCCCCACCGCGCGTTCAGGGGCGGGGCGCACGCATGGCTGCCGGTGATTTCCGGCCGGTCTACCACCCCGCAGGCCACGATCACGCGTTGCGGGTGGCATTACAGGATGTGCGTACCGGCCGCTGGCTCGCCATGCGGAATCTGCTGGAGAGCACGCCGGACTGGGCGCTCTGGACCCAGCGGACCCAGATCCTCGCGGCTGTGGCTGCGGGCTCCGACACGGTGCACACCTGGCTCGCCGAGGAGCCGAAGAGCGTCGCTGCGACGGTGATGCTCGCACGGGTGGCCGTGGAGCGGGCCGTCCGCGCCCACCGGGAGGGGCGTCCGAGAGCGCAGGAGCTGTGGCATGAGGCGTGGGAGGGGTGCCGCTCCGCCGCGCACGCCTCACCCACGGATCCGGTGCCCTGGGTCTGCCTGCTCGCACTGTCCCAGCTCGACGAGGGGCAGCGTATGGAGGAGCACCGGCTGCTGCCTCCCGGCCCGATGCTGTTCCCCGGGCCGTGGGGGTTGCTGGCGGAGGCGGACAAACGCGATCCGTTCAACCGCGAGGCCTATCACCGGATGCTGCAGTTCGTCTACGCGAGACAGGCGAGCGGCTCCCTCTCCGAGGCGGTCAACTTCGTCCAGTGGGCGGCCTCTTCGGCCCCTGAGGGCTCCTCGCTCCATGTGCTGCCGCTCTATGTCCGGGTGGAGCGCTACCGCCGTGAGCACGGTCACGAGCGGGCGCTTGACCTGCACTGGGTCACCGAGGACGGTGAGCGGGACGCCCGGCGCGCCCTCGACATCTGGTTCGCGGCCGCCGAACCGGCCGCACGGTCCCTGCTCGATCTCAACCATCTCGCCCACGCGTTGTGGGGTTCGCTCCGGTTCTCCGACGCCGCACCGGTGTTCCGGGCGATGGGTCCGTACTACACGTCGGTGCCCTGGGCCCACCGCACCCGTACCCCGCAGGATCCGGTCGGCGCGGAGGACGTGTTCCTCCGGGCCCGGAACCGCTGTCTGACCGCCGAGCCCGTGCCCGGGAGAGAGCCCCCGCACGGCTGACCGGCCGGCCCTCGACAGCGAACCGCCCGTGGCTGACCTGCCGTCACCGCCTCAGGACCCTTCCTTTCCCCGTCCCCCCACCCGGAGGTCATCTCCCATGTCCATATCCGCCTCGACCCCGTCGAGCACGGAGCCCACACCGCAGAAGGACGAAGAGCAGCGGCTGCGCGAGCTCGGGTACCAGCCGGTACTGGCCCGTCGCATGGGCGGCTTCGGCAACTTCGCGATCAGCTTCTCCGTCATCTCGATCCTCTCCGGCTGCATGACGCTGTACGGCTTCGGCATGTCGACCGGTGGCCCGGCCGTGATGCTCTGGGGCTGGGCCGGTGTCGGCCTGTTCGTGCTCTGTGTGGGCATGGCCCTGGCCGAGGTCACCAGCGCGTACCCGACGTCGGGGGCCCTTTACTACATGGCGGACCGGCTTGGTGGCCGCAAATGGGGCTGGTACACCGGGTGGCTGAACCTGCTCGGTCTCCTGGGCGCGATCGCCGGCATCGACTACGGGGCTGCCCTGTTCACGGGAGCCCTGCTGAATCTGCAGTGGGGCTTCGATCCCACCCCCGGTTCCACGATGCTGATCTTCCTCTGCATCCTCCTGCTGCACGCGGTACTGAACCTCTTCGGTGTGCGCCTTGTCAGTGTGCTCAACTCGATCAGTGTCTGGTGGCACCTGGGCGGTGTGGCCGTGATCGTGACGGTGCTGGCCATCGTGCCCTCCAACCACCAGTCGCCGTCGTTCGTCTTCACGGAGTTCGTCAACGGCACCGGCTGGGAGAACCCGATCTATGTGGCGGCGATCGGTCTGCTCCTGGCCCAGTACACCTTCTGCGGTTACGACGCCTCCGCGCACCTGTCCGAGGAGACGTCCAACGCGTCGGTGACGGCGGCCAAGGGCATCGTCCGGGCGATCTGGGTCTCGTGGATCGCCGGTTTCGTGCTGCTGGCCGGACTGACCTTCGCCATCCAGGACTACGCGGGCACCCAGAACAGCGCAACCGGGGTCCCCCCGGCACAGATCCTGATCGACGCGCTGGGCACGGCGGGCGCCACCGCCATGCTGCTGATCGTGATCGCCGCGCAGCTGTTCTGCGGCAACGCCGAGGTCGCCGCCGCCAGCCGGATGGTGTTCGCCTTCAGCCGTGACAACGCGCTGCCGGGCTCCGCGCTGTGGCGCAAGGTGAGCGCGCGCACCCAGACCCCGGTGCCCGCCGTGTGGCTCTCGGTCGCCGTCGCCGCGCTGCTGGCGGTTCCCTCCCTGTACTCCGCGACCGCGTACGGGGCCGTCACGGCGATCAACGTCATCGGGATCACGCCCGCGTACGCCATCCCGATCTACCTGAAGCTGCGGGCCGGGGACCGGTTCGAGCGCGGCCCCTGGCACCTCGGCCGCTGGTCGAAGCCGATCGGCTGGATCGCCGTGGCGTGGGTCGCCGTCGTGAGCGTGCTGTTCCTGCTCCCGCAGTCCTCGCCGGTGACCATCGACTCGATGAACTACGCGTCGATCGCCCTGGTCGCGGTGCTGGTCCTGGCCACGGTGTGGTGGTTCGTAGCGCGCCGTTCGTACAGCACTCCGGCCGCGTACGGCAACGCACGTGAGCAGGCGGAGATCGCCGAGGGCATCGTCTGACAGCCCCTCCCCGGGCGGCCTTCAGCTCAGCAGCAGCTGGAGACCGCCCAGGACGGTGGCTCCGATCACGATCCGGTCGAAGAGCCTCTGGTTGATCCGGCCGACGCAGGCCCGGCCGAGGTACGCACCCGGGATGACGAAGAGCACGAGGGCTGCGTCCAGCAGCAGCGACTGGGCGTCGATGAGGCCGAGTCCCACGCTGAAGGGCACCTTCGAGGTGTTGACGATCAGGAAGAACCACGCGGACGTTCCGAGGAAGCCGAGCTTCCGGAAGCCCGCCGAAAGCAGATAGAGCGACATCACGGGACCGCCGGCGTTGGCGACCATGGTGGTGAATCCGCCGAGCACCCCGTACGAGCGCGCCTTGAGGCGCCCGCCGCGCACAGGGCCCTCCTCGTTGCCGTCTCCCGCTTCCGGCTCGGGCCGGGCGCGACGGCGCAGGACGGTGACTCCCGCCATGAAGAGCAGGATCGCGCCGATCGAGGTGCGTACGGCGGCGTCGTCGGCCCACATCATGAAGACCGTGCCCGCCACCACGCCCACCGCGACGGCGGGGAAGAGCCGCAGCAGGGTCGGCCAGTGGGCGTGACGACGGTAGACGAGGACGGCGAGCATGTCGCCGGCGATCAGGATCGGGAGCAGCACCCCGGTCGATTCGCGGGCCGGGAGGACGGCCGCGAAGACCGCGAGGCTGATCGTGTTGGCACCGCTGACCGCCGTCTTCGAGAACCCGACGAGGGTGGATGCCGCCGCGAGCGCGGCCAGTTGCCAGAGTGTGATGGTGTCCATGCCGGATCAGATGGTAGACACAACTTCCTGTCGGCGGGTGCTCGTCCACCCGGTGACCGCACGAAGCGCGGGTCCCTCGCTATGCTGCGATCGCTCACGAAAACGTTCAAACGAACATCGCACAGCGGTAGGCAAGGGGGCCAGCATGCGGGAGCCGGTTGAGCTGAGGCGGAAGCGCATTCTCGCCGTGGTGCACGCGCGCGGCGCGGTCAAGGTGAGTTCGCTCGCCGACGAGCTGGACGTCTCGCCGGTCACGCTCAGGCGGGACGTGGAGGAGCTGGCCAGGACGGGCATGCTGCGGCGTGGCCACGGTGTGGTCCGCCCGATGGGGGAGGCGGGACGGACGGCGGCGGTGCCTGCCGCCCGGAGCCGTGAACCGGAGGCGGACGGAGCCGCGGTCGCCCTCGTCGTCCCGGAAAGGCATTCGTATCTCTACGAGACCCTGCACGGCGCCAGGACAGCCCTGGAGGAGGCAGGGACCCGGATCACCCTGTACATCGCCCCGCAGGCGGCCGGGGCCGAACGGCCGCAGGTGGAGCGGGCTCTGGCCGCGGGCGCGCGCGGGCTGCTGATCGCCCCCCGGTGGCGCAGCGTCGCCGGCGAGGAGGCGGACTACGGCTGGCTCGCCGGGATGGGGGTCCCCACCGTCCTGATGGAACGGCGGCCCCGGCCCGGCAGCGCGCTGCACGCCATGGACTCGGTCTGCTCCGATCACTGGTACGGGATGCACCTGGCCGTGGACCACCTGATCTCGCTCGGTCACCGCCGACTCGTACTGGCCGCGCGGAACGACAGCCCGACAGCGCGCTCCATACGGGCGGCGTTCACCGAGATCGCCGCCTCCCGGCCCGAGGTGGAGGACTGGTCGGTGGTGCTCAGCTCCCCGAACGCGGGCCCCGGGGAGCCGGGCGCACGGGAGCCGGTCCCGGATCTCACCGCCCTGCTGCGGGACCGCGGCGTGACGGGTGCCGTCCTGCACGGCGACGAGGACGCCCTGATGCTGGTCCAGCGGCTGGCGGAGAGCGGGATCCGGGTGCCGCGGGACTGCTCGGTGGTGGCGTACGACGATGTCGTCGCGGCGCTGGGCAGCACCGCCCTCACCGCGGTGGCGCCGCCGCGGGCCGAGATCGGCCGGGCGGCGGCCGAGCTTCTCCTCCACCGGTTGGCGGACCCGGCAGGTGCCACCGGTCCGGTGCGCCGGACGGAGCTGCTCCCCCGCCTCGAAGTGCGCGGATCGACGCAGGGACTGCCCCACCCCACAGTCTGATCGTTTGAACACTTCAAGCTTCTTTTGATCGATCTATTGACCCTTATCGATCAGCCGATCAGTATTCCCCGTGTCTCGAATCAGGAGCCGCGGGAGGCGCACATGCCTGGTCGACAGAGCCGTCGATCCGTGCTCGCCACGATCGCCGCACTGCCTCTGACAGGCGCGCTCAGCGCCTGTGGAGGCGGTGGCGGAGACACACGATCGGGCGGTACGAGCAGTACCGGAACAAGCGTGAGCAGCAGGACCGGCAGGAGGACGCGGATCACCTTCTGGTCCGCCCTGCGGGGCAGTCAGGAGGTCGTGGACGCGTTCAACCGCAGCCACGACACCGTTCAGGTCGACTACCAGCAGGTCCCTTCGGGGGCCCAGGGCGGGTACGCCAAGCTCAGCAACGCGGCCCGGGCCGGAAACGCCCCGGACGTCGCCACCATCGAGTACCCGCAGGTCCCGGGCTTCGCCATCGACGGGGTCTGCCGCGACATCACGGACCTGGTCGGCGAAGGGCTGCGCGCCAAGCTGCTGCCGCAGGCGCTGGGCCTGACCACCTTCGAGAAGCGGGTGTTCAGCGTCCCGCTCGACATAGAACCCATGGTGCTGCACTACCGCACCGACCTCTTCGAACGGTACGGCCTGACCGCCCCTCGCACCTGGGAGGACTTCGAGGACGCGGCGAGGTCCGTACGCCGCAGGAGCGGCGACCGCCGGATGGCGCTCTTCCCGACGGACGGTGACACGCATCTCGCCGCGTTCGCATGGCAGGCGGGGGCCCAGTGGTTCGACACGTCGGGCGGCGCCTGGAACGTCTCGCTCGCCGACGCGCCCACCCGGCGTGTGTCCGCCTTCTGGCAGCGTCTGACCGACCAGGACCTGGTCTTCATGAACGCGGTGGAGAGCCGGCAGAGCGATGTCCAGATCGGGAACGGCCTGGTGCTCAGCAGGCTCAGCGGCGCGTGGGACGCCGGAGCGCAGATGAAGGCCCGTCCCGGCCAGACGGGCCGGTGGGCCCTCGCACCGCTCCCCCAGTGGGATCCGGCCGACCCGGGCGTGGGGACGCACGGCGGCTCGACCTTCGCGATCACCAAGGACAGTGCGCATCCGGAGGCCGCGATGGAGTTCATCGAGTGGCAGGTGTCGCACGCGGACGCGCTGCGTGCCCGGCTCTCCAGCGGCGCGAGCAGCCAGTACCCCGCCGCGCCCGGGCTCGTCGATGTGGGCCGCCAGGCCTTCGACCGCGCCTACTACGGCGGCCAGGACATCTACACCCTCTTCGAGCAGGAGGCCCGCAAGATCCGGCCGGGCTGGACCTGGGGCCCCCGGATGACGGCCACCGGCAAGCTCATGAAGGACGGGCTGGCGCGGGCGAGCGGAGGCCAGGGCACGATCCTCGGAGCGGTCCGGGCCGCGCAGGACGGCACCATGCCGGACCTCAAGGCCCTCGGTCTCTCCACCACCCGGCGCTCCACCTGACCGGTGGTCCGCGTCCCGTTCCCAGCAGCAGAGAGGCAGGTGACACCCATGACCAGCGCCACTCCCGTGTCCGTAGCCGCGGACGCCACCACCCGGCCGTCACCGAGAAGTCCGGCCGCAGCCGCGCCGGCACCCGGATCCCGCAGGTCCGCCCGGCGGCGTGAACTCGGCGCCTGCGGCGTCCTGATGACGCCGTTCTTCGTCCTTCTGGTGACCGTCTTCCTGATCCCGGTCGCCACCGCCGTCCATCTGAGCTTCTTCAGCGACGACCAGCCCGGCCTCGGCTTCGGACCCGAGCGGACGGTCTTCGCCGGGCTCCGCAACTACGCCGCCGTACTGGCCGACCCGACCTTCCTCGGCGGTCTCGGTGTCGTCGCCCTGTACTGCGTGGTGTACATCCCGCTGATGGTGATCGGCGCCCTCGTGCTGGCGCTGCTGCTGGACTCGGGCGTGGTCCGCCTGCGGGGCACCGTCCAGCTCGCGCTGTTCCTGCCGCACGCCGTCCCGGGGATCATCGCGGCCCTGATCTGGCTGTACCTCTACACGCCGGGCATCAGCCCGGTCATCGACCTGCTCGGCAGGGCCGACATCACCGTCGACTTCCTCGGGGTGCACACCGTCCTCCCGTCCATCGTGAACATCGCGCTGTGGAGCAACCTCGGTTACAACATGGTCGTGTTCTACGCCGCCCTGCAGGCGGTCCCCCGCGAGGTGATCGAGGCGTCGGTCGTCGACGGCGCCGGCCCCGTCCGCACCGCCCTGCAGGTCAAGGCCCCGTTGGTGCGCTCCTCGATCGTGATGGTCGCGATGTTCACGCTCATCTTCGCGCTCCAGCTCTTCACCGAACCGATGCTGCTGAGCCAGTCGACCCCGATGATCAACTCGCGTTTCTCGCCCAGCATGTACATCTACGACGCGGCCTTCACCCGCAACAACTACGGTCTCGCGGCAGCCGCCTCGGTCATCCTGCTCCTGTGCACGATCGCCCTCTCCTACGGCGTCACCCGCTGGACCAACCGCGCAAACGCCGCCGAGGAGGGCGCCCGATGAGCGCGTCGACCCTGTCCCGCCCCGCATCACCGCTGCGGCCCCGGCTCCTCGGCCGCTCCGTCGTCAATCTCGTGGTCTTCGTCTCGGTGCTGTACACCCTGCTGCCGGTGCTGTGGCTGGTGCTCGCCTCCGCCAAGGACAGGGACGCCCTGTTCAGCAGCGACTTCCTGTCCCTGACCGACTTCTCCTTCGTCCAGAACATGAAGGACCTGTTCGCCATGGACGGCGGGCTGTACGGCCGCTGGTACGGCAACAGCCTGCTGTACGCGGTGCTCGGCGCGGCCCTCGGCGCCCTGATCAGCATCGCGTGCGGCTACGCCTTCGACAAGTACCGCTTCGCTCACAAGGAGAAGCTGTTCGGCCTGGTGCTGGCAGCCGTCATGGTGCCGCAGACGGTGCTTGCCCTGCCGCTCTACCTGATGGCTTCCGGCACCGGCCTCGTGAACACCTTCTGGGCCGTCTTCATCCCCGTCCTGTTCAATCCGTTCGGGGTCTACCTCGGCCGGATCTTCAGCCAGGGCTATGTGCCCGACGAGGTGCTGGAGGCCGCGAGGATGGACGGCGCGGGCGAACTGGCCGCCTACTTCCGGGTGGCGCTCCGCATGCTGGGGCCCGGGCTGGTGACCATCTTCCTCTTCCAGCTCACAGCCATCTGGAACAACTTCTTCCTGCCCATGGTGATGCTCTCCGACCAGGACCTGTACCCGGTCAGCCTCGGCCTGTACTCATGGAACAGCTCCGCGTCCGTATCGCCCGAGTACTACCCGGTCGTCATCATGGGCTCGCTGCTCGCGGTGGTGCCCCTGATCCTCGCCTTCGCCCTGCTCCAGCGTTTCTGGCGGTCCGGACTGACGGCGGGTGCCGTCAAGTAAGGGCTGTCCCACCCGGACCACCGCACAGGAGAACCATGCCCAGCACTCCCCCCGCACACCGCCGGCCGCGCGCCGCGCTCGCCATGGGAGCGGACGCCGCAGCCGCGGTCCTGACCCCGGACTCCCTGGCGGCGCTGGCCGAGGTGTGCACCCTCGCCCCCGGGCCCGCGATCGACGACTTCGCGACCGAGGCGGCCCGCACCGTCCTCGCCGACACCGAGATCCTGATCACCGGCTGGGGATGCCCGCCGGTCCACGCGGGCGTCCTGGCCTCCGCGCCGTCGCTGCGGGCCGTCGTGCACACGGCGGGCACCGTGCGCGGCCATGTCACCGACGCCTGCTGGGACAGAGGCATCGAGGTGTCGTCGGCTGCGGCGGCCAACGCCCTGCCGGTCGCGGAGTACACCCTCGCGATGATCCTGCTGTCCGGCAAGCGGGTCCTGGAGCGGGCCCGCGACCACCGGGCCACCCGTATGCGCGACGCCTGGCTCGCCATCCCGCCCGACGTGGGCAACTACCGCCGCACGGTGGGCGTTCTGTCGGCCTCCCTGATCGGCCGACGGGTCATCGAACTGCTGCGCCCCTACGACCTGCGGGTGCTGCTCCACGACCCGTACGTCTCGGACGAGGAGGCCGCCGGGCTCGGCGTACGCCCCGTCACCCTGGCCGGGCTCTTCGCGGAGAGCGACGTGGTCAGTGTCCACACACCGCTGCTGCCCGCCACCACGGGTCTGGTCAGCCGCGGCCTCCTCGCCTCGATGCGGCCCGACGCCGTACTCATCAACACCTCCCGGGGTGCGGTCGTCGACCAGGACGCCCTGACCGACGTGCTGCGGGCTGAACGCATCAGGGCGGTGCTCGACGTGACCGACCCCGACCCGCTGCCGTCGGACCATCCGCTGTGGGACTGCGACAACGCGCTCATCACCCCCCATCTCGCGGGATCCCAGGGCAACGAACTGCGGCGGCTCGCCGATCTGGCGGTCGGCGAGGTCGCCCGCTGGGCCGCCGGCGACGGCTTCGCCCATCCCGTACGACGCGAAAGGCTGGCATTCCTCGCATGACCTCCCTCTCCTTTCCGCTCCCCTCCGACGACCGCGCGACGAGCCCGTACACCGGCTACACCCGGGCCCACTGGGAAGCGGCGGCGGACGGTCTGCTGGACGCCGCCTGGAAGTGGGCCACCCCCGGACGGGCCCTCCTCGACCTGCCGGGCCGCCCCTCGCGGTCCGGGGTCAGGTCCGACGGCCTCGAGGGCTACGCCCGTACGTTCCTCACCGCCGCGTTCCGGGTCGCCGGCGCGGAGGGCAAGGACCCGCACAACTGGCTGGAGCGGTATGCCGACGGGCTCACCGCCGGTACGCGTACGGCAGGGCGGGACGACGCCGAGTCCTGGCCGCTGATCCTGGACCACACCGTGTTCGGCCAGCCGATGGTGGAGTCGGCGTCGGTGGCGATCGGACTGCGGCTGACCCGTCCCTGGCTGTGGGACCGGTTGGACACCGCCACACAGGACCGGGCGGAGGAATGGTTGCGCGGCGCCCTGCGTCACACCCCCGCACCCAACAACTGGTACCTCTTCCCCTTCTCCGTCGCCGGCTTCCTGGAGTCGGTCGGCCGGGGCGACGCAGAGACGGCCCGGGCCAGGCAGCGGGCGCTCGACCTGCTGGAGGTCTGGTACCGCGGCGACGGCTGGTACGCCGACGGGGACGGGCGCGCCTTCGACCACTACAACGGGTGGGCGCTGCACCTGTATCCCGTACTGGACGCGTACCTGTCGGGCGACGCGGAACTGTCCGCGCACTACGGCGCGCGGTTGAGCGAGCATCTGGAGAGCTTCTCGCTGATGTTCGGTGCGGACGGCGCCCCGATGCACTTCGGGCGCTCCCTCACCTATCGATTCGCGGCGGGCGCGGCGGTCGGGATGGGCGCGGTGTCCGGCCACACCCCACTGGCGCCGGGCGTCTCACGCCGGCTGGTCAGCGGGTCGCTGCGGTACTTCCTCGAGCACGGTTCGGCCGGGGACGACGGTCTGCTCAGCCTGGGCTGGCACGGTCCGCACGACGCGACGCTCCAGGTGTACTCCGGTCCGTCGTCGCCGTACTGGGCGTCCAAGGCCTTCGTCGCGCTGCTCGCCCCGGCGGAGCACCCGCTGTGGACGGCGGAGGAGGAGGCCGCCCCGAGCGAGGGCCCGGACCGGGTGCTTTCGCTGCCGTCGCCGGGGCTGCTGGTGCAGTCGACGCGGGCGGACGGCATCGTGCGGCTGCACAACCACGGCAGCGACCATGTCCGTCCGCACGAGGGCGAGACCGCGGACGTGTCGGACCCGCTCTACGCGCGCCTCGCGTATTCGACGGCCACCGGTCCCACGGCGTCCGCGAACACCGCGGACAATCACCTCTCGCTACGGGTCGGGGGCTCCCGCAGCAGCCGTGTCCGGATCCAGCCGCTGGGTGCGGGCCACGGCGAGGACTGGGGCTGGGCCGCGTCCTGGCACTGCCCGGTCTTCCCGGACGGCCCGCCGACCTGGCCGGGACTGCGGGTCGAGAGCGTGACCGTCGTGCGGGGCCGGTACGAACTGCGGGCCCACCGCGTCCTCGGCGCGCCGGCCGGTACGCGGGCCGAGCAGACGGGCTGGGCCACGGACCCCGGAGGCCCCGTGTGTTCCACGCTGCACGGGCTGCACGGCTGGGCGGAACCGGAGGACGTGCGGGCCCCGCAGGGCACGGCGTTCACCCGGTGGGCGGTGCTCCCGCGGCTCGGCGCAGACGTGGAAGGGACGGAACTGCTGGTGGCTCTCGCATCGCTGACGGCGGAGCGGGACGCGGCACCGCTCTCCGCGGTGGTGAGCGGGGTGAACGTGGACGGGGACACGGTCGAGGTCGCCTGGGCCGACGACGGTTCGAGGACCCGCATCGCTTTCGCCCCCCTTGAGGTCACCCACGGTCTCCGATGACCTGAGCGCCTGAGCGGGGATTCGACGACAGTCGGCGGCAGCCTTTCGAGGGTGTCGCCGACTGCTTCGGCGCAAGGCAGTGACCCCGGCCCGCCGGAGGCCGGACGAACCTCGGTCGGGGGAAACAGAAGGCGTCGCCCACATGAACAGGAAACTACGGAATCAGCAATGCAGTGCGACCTTTACCAACACCTCGCACAATCCCCTCAATTCATTTCCGAAACACACGCCACACAGTTACGCTGAGGCCGCTTCGCCGACTGGCGCAGCGACTGCCGAAACGCCCGGAGAAGGGCGTGGACCGCGGTTTTTCGGGGGTGTGAAGAATACGGAGACGGCTCGCCCTGCGCGGGATCCGGTCGACGATCAACGTTATTCATCGATGCTCTTCTGTTCATTCGATGAATCTTTTGACTAGGCGGCCGGACACCGTCACGGACTCCTTCTCACAGGCCCCGGAATTTCGTTGACGACGAGTGAGGAATACCTGTGCGACGCATCACATCCGTTGTTCTGTCCCTGAGCGCCCTTCTGGCGGCTTCCGCGCTGGCCTCGCCCGCGGCCGGAGCCGCACCGCGGGCCGACAGACCGGCTGCCGCAGTGCCCAGCGGCTGGGAGGCGGTGGACGGCACCGGTCTGACACGCATCACCGGGGAGGCGGACGCCCGCAAGGCCCCGTTGGGTGCTGGAGACGGCGTCACCACCACGGCTGCGGAACCCGAGCTCCTGGCCCTGCAGTCGGCGCGCAACGGGCAGTTCACCACGACCGAGGTGAACTACGCCGCGCCCCACACCGGTGCGCTGCGGGCCCGCTCCGCCACGATCGGCGGCGCCTGGGAGGGCTTCGCCTTCGAGTGGGACGAGGCTTCCGCGACGTACGCCCTGAAGTCCCTGGCGAACAACCGTTACGTGGCGGTCGAGAAGAACTACACCGGCCCGGCACAGAACGTGCTGCGCGCCCGCTCCACGAGCGCGGGCGGCTGGGAGCGGTTCGTCCTGTACTACAACGAGCAGCTCGACCGCTGGGCGATCCAGTCCACGCTGAACGGACTCTTCGTCGCCATGGAGAACGGCTACACCGGATCACTCCAGTACGCACTGCGCGCGCGTTCGACCGAGATCACCGGCTCCTGGGAGGAGTTCGCCCTCTACGATCTCGGCGCCTGACGCACGGCCGCACCCTGGTGCCCGCGAGCAGCGCGGACACCGGGGTCGGACCCTAGGCGTCGGTCCGGATCACCACCGCGAGGTTGCGGGGGCCGTGGACGCCCTCCACCCGCTCCAGTTCGATGTCGGACGTGGCCGACGGACCGCTGATCAGGGTCGTCGGCCTCTCCGGCACCAGCCGGGCAACCGCCTCGGGGACACCTGCCACGACCGAGGACAGGTCTACGACGCAGACGTGCAGGTCGGGGACGAGGGACAGGGCGCGCCTGCCCTGGTCGGACGATCCGTCCAGGAAGATCGTGCCGGTCTCGGCGCAGCTGACTGCGGAGGCCGTCACCACGCCGTCCAGCGCGTCGAGGCTGGGGGCGGGGATGTCGGCCGAGTCCCGCTGGACCTCGCCGTCGTAGGCGAGGAGCCACTGTTCGTCCAGCCCGTCCGGGACGCCGATCCGCCGGGCGCCGTGCTCACGCAGGATGCCGGCGATCACCTCGGGCGTGCGGTCCACGGTGCATGGGTGGACCTGTGCCTTGTAGTCGATCAGCCGACCGGTCAGGAGTTCGAGGCGTTGGCCGTCCGGGAGGGTGTGGCCGGTGCGGTAGGCACGGGGGACCGTGGTCCCGGGGGTGGGCGCGAGGGCCAGGGCGTCCCTGATCCTGCCGAGCACCGTGTCACGCGCGGTGGGGGTGGTGGTCACTGGTCCTCCTCGGTGGTCCCGGCCGAGAGCCGGGCACCCTCGTCGGCCGCTGCCCGCATCGCCTCCGCGCCTTCGGCCGAGGCCAGCCAGGAGCGGAAGGACTGCTTGGGCGGGGCCGCGGTGTCGCGGCTGTCGCTCCAGCCGCTGAGCGGGGCCGGCAGTCGTGAGATCGCGCCGTCGCGCCCGCCGAAGACCCTGCCGAGGGACGCTGCCTTCTGCGCGGCGGTGAACAGCTTCGGCCTGCCCATCACTCCGGCCGCGGCCTTCATGGCGAGCTTCTCGGCCGTGGTGCCGGACTGTTCGGTGTGCTGGTGGCGCAGTTCCACGAGCATCGACGGGATGTCGATCTTCACGGGGCAGGCGTCGAAGCACGCGCCGCAGAGACTGGAGGCGTACGGCAGCGAGCTGTTGGGGTCGTCCTTCGCCGCGTGCATCCCGGCGAGCTGCGGGGTGAGGACCGCGCCGATCGGGCCGGGGTACGTCGATCCGTAGGCGTGGCCGCCGGCGCGTTCGTACACCGGGCAGACGTTGAGGCAGGCGGAGCAGCGGATGCAGTTGAGAGCCTCGCGGCCGATCGTGTCGGCGAGCGCGGCGGTGCGGCCGTTGTCGAGGAGCACGAGGTGGAAGTCCTGCGGGCCGTCGCCGGGTGTCACTCCGGTCCACATCGAGGTGTACGGGTTCATCCGCTCGCCGGTCGAGGAGCGCGGCAGCAACTGGAGGAAGACCTCCAGGTCCTGGTACCGAGGCAGGACCTTCTCGATGCCCATCACGGTGATGAGGGTGTCGGGCAGGGTCAGGCACATCCTGCCGTTGCCCTCCGACTCGACCACGGTGAGCGTGCCGGTCTCGGCGATGCCGAAGTTGGCGCCGGAAACCGCCACCTTGGTCGTCATGAACTTCTCGCGCAAGTAGGCGCGGGCTGCTGCGGCGAGGTGCGCGGGCACGTTGTCGAGGTCCGGGTCGACGCCGGGGATCTCGTCGAGGAAGATCTGCCGGATCTCGTCGCGGTTGCGGTGGATCGCGGGGACCAGGATGTGCGAGGGCTTGTCGTCGGCGAGCTGCACGATGAGCTCGGCCAGGTCGGTCTCGTGCGGGGTGATGCCGGCTGCTTCGAGGTGCTCGTTGAGGCCGATCTCCTGGGTGGCCATCGACTTGACCTTGATGACGTCGCTGCTGCCGGTCGCCCTGACCAGCCGGGTGACGATCTCGTTGGCCTCGACGCCGTCGCGCGCCCAGTGGACGGTACCGCCGCGCTCGGTGACCTTCCGCTCCAGTTGTTCCAGGAGTTCGGGCAGCCGGTTCATGGTGTCGGTCTTGACGGCCGATCCGGCGTCGCGCAGTTGCTCCCAGTCGGGGAGTTCGCCGGTGACGTCGAGGCGCTTGGTCCGGATGGTGCGCGTGGCCCTGCCGAGGTTGCGGCGCAGTTGTTCGTTGCGGAGTTCGTCGTGGGCCGCCTCGGGGAACTTCCGGTCGCCACGCAGATTTCCCGTTCCGTACGGGGAGCGGGGCGGTGCGGCGGGCATGCCGAGGAACGTGCTCATCGGGCGGCCTCCATCAGGGCGTACGGCGTGGTGCGGGTGGATCCGAGGATCTGGGCGAGGTGCAGGGTGCGCGTCCCGGACCTGATGCGGGACAGCCCGCCTCCGATGTGCATCAGGCAGGAGGAGTCCCCGGCGGCGCACACATCGGCCTTCGTCCCGGAGATGTTGCGCATCTTGTCCTGGAGCATCGCGGTGGAGGTCTCGGCGTTCTTGACGGCGAAGGTACCGCCGAATCCGCAGCAGGAGTCGGCCTCGGGGAGCTCGACCAGGTCGATGTCCTCGACGGCACGCAGGAGCGCCAGCGGCTTGTCACCGACCTGGAGCATGCGCAGGGAGTGGCAGGTGGGGTGGTAGGTGACACGGTGGGGAAAATACGCGCCGACCCGGGTGACGCCGAGGACGTCGACGAGGAGCTCGGAGAGTTCGTACGTCTTGGCCTTGACGGTGGCCACCCCGGCGCGCAGCGCGGCGTCGCCGTAGCGCTCGGCGACGAGTGCGTGCTGGTGGCGTACCGATCCGGCGCACGATCCGGAGGGCATGACGACCGCGTCGATCGAGGAGTCCCCGAACTGCTCGGCGAAGTTGCGGACCAGCGGGACGGGTTCACGTTGGTAGCCGGTGTTGACGTGCATCTGGCCGCAGCAGGTCTGGTCCGGCGGGAAGACCACGTCGTGGCCGAGGCGGGCGAGCAGCACCGCGGTGGATTTCACCGCCTCCGGGAAGAGGGTGTCTCCCAGGCAGGTGGCGAAGAGTCCGATACGCATGGGGCCTCCTCGTATTTATGGTCCGACCATACTAGCCTCGGTCCGAGTCGGGAAGCCTCAGGGCACGCGCGGGGGAGGAAAGGCCGAACGGGAGCGGGGACGGTGTGTGCGCGCACCGTCCCCGCTCCCGTTCGGCAGCAGGCGTCCCCTACGGGGTGTCGTTCTCGTCGACCAGCGTTCCGTGCAGACCACGGATGTGTTCCTCGACCAGGTCCGCAGCCTCGCCGCCCCGCCCCTCGCGCACCAGCCGCAGAAGTCGCGCGTGCTGGTCGTTGAGCGCGCCCGCCGTGGCCGGCCAGTCGTCGGCCTCCTCGAGGGCCCGCAGGATGAGCGGGCGGACGGATTCGCGCACCGCGGACGTGAGCGTGGACGTCAGAGCGTTGCCCGAACTGCCGGCGATCAGGACGTGGAAGCGGGTGTCGAGGTCGTTGAACTCGGCCACGCCCACATCCGGCTCCCCCATCCGCCGGACGAGCTCCCCCGCCGCGTCGAGGTCCTCGGCCTTCGCGTGCCGGGCCGCGGCCTCCCAGCTGGACCGTTCGAGGACGACACGCGCCTCCAGCACGTCGTGCAGGCCGTAGCTGCCGAGCGCGAAGTGCAGACGCAGAAGGCGGCCGAGCGCGTCGTCCGGGTTACGCACGATGCGCGCACCCGAATCCGGACCCCTGCCGGGCTGGGCGACCAGGACGCCGATGGTCTCCAGCACCCTGAGCGCCTCCCGCAGCGCGGACCGGCTGACACCGAGCACCGGCGCGAGCTCCCGCTCGGGCGGCAGGCGGTCACCCGCCCTGAGCTCTCCGGCGAAGACCCGCTCCTCGATGGTCTGGAGCACGAGCTCATGGGTGCGGGACTGCCGTACGGGTTGCCACTCGACGGGCATCCGCTACTCCCTGTTCCGAGCGATACACATGCCCCGACTATGTCACACAGGACATGTGGTCGGACCAAAGCCCGGAACGCTCAGCGAGGCCGCGGTACGCCGCCCCGCGGCCTACGCCTCTGCGGGTCGAGGAGCTGTCCCGCCATCCCCGCCACGACCAGCCCGGCCGCGATCAGGAGGCCGTGACCGATGAAGATGCCGGCCAGCAGGCCGACGACGCCGACGGCGAGCCACAGCCACGTCGTGGGGCCAGGGCGGAATCCGCGCGAGGCGTTTCGCTCCGGGGCGTGGGCGCGTCCGGTGTCGTAGCCGCGGAGCCGGTCCTCGAAACCGTGCAGCCGCTCGTCGTAGTGGGGCATGGTGACTCCCTCCCGGATCGGATGGATCAGTCGGACCGGAATCCTTTGGATCCGACTCCATGGTCGCCGCGAGCGGGGGCCGCGGGACATCGGGGCTGACACCCATCTTCGAGGGGGCCCACCATGCAGACGCGGCCATGGGCCGGGGCCGCAGCCGCGCGAACCCCATGACCGGCGATAGTGGAGGCAGTCGCCCGCGTACCCGTCCGAAGGAGGCCGTGCGGTCTTGTCCCTGTTCTGGCGCATCTTCCTGCTCAACGCCGCGGTGCTGGTCGCCGCCGGTGCCCTGCTGCTGCTCGGCCCGATCACCGTGTCCGCCCCGGTGGTACTGACCGAGGCCCTGATCCTGGCCGGTGGCATGACCCTGATGCTCGGCGCGAACGCGCTGCTCCTGCGGCTGGGCCTCGCGCCGCTGCAGCGCGTCACCCGCGCGATGACGACCACCGACCTGTTGAGCCCGCGGCCGCGCCTGGAGGTCGCCGGTGAGGGAGAGGTCGCGGCACTGATCGAGACGTTCAACAGCATGCTCGACCGGCTGGAAGCCGAGCGCGCGACCAGCAACGCCCGGGCTCTCGGGGCCCAGGAGGCCGAGCGGCGGCGGGTCGCCCAGGAGTTGCACGACGAGGTGGGCCAGACCCTGACCGCGGTCCTGCTGGAGCTGAAGCGGGTGACCGGTCACGCCCCGGAACCCCTGCGGGAGGAACTGACGCAGGTCCAGGAGATCACCCGGGGCAGCCTCGACGAGATCCGGCGGATCGCGCGACGGCTGCGCCCCGGGGTGCTGGAGGAGCTCGGTCTGGTCAGCGCACTGACGGCGCTGACCACCGAGACACCGACGCCGAGGGGGCTGACGATCAGACGGCGGATGGAGAAGGACCTGCCGCCGCTCGGTGAGGAGGCGGAGCTGGTCGTCTACCGCATCGCCCAGGAGGCGCTCACGAACACCGTCCGGCACGCCCGGGCCACCCTGGTCGAACTCTCCCTGCGCCGCAGCCCCGAAGGGGTCGAGTTGCGCATCCGTGACGACGGCCGCGGCCTCGGGGACGCCCCCGAGGGTGCGGGTCTGCGCGGCATGCGCGAACGCGCCCTGCTCATCGGTGCGACACTCACTCTCTCCGCCGGCGTGACGGGCGGCACGGACGTTCGCCTCGAAGTGCCCGTACGGAACGGAAGCGCCTGAGATCATGCCCCACTCCCCCTCCGGAACCCGGAAGACCCGCATCCTGCTCGCCGACGATCACGCCCTGGTCCGCCGGGGCGTGCGGCTGATCCTCGACAACGAACCGGACCTCCAGGTCGTCGCCGAGGCGGGCGACGGTGCCGAGGCCATCGAGATGGCGCGCACCGAGCGGCCCGACCTGGCGGTCCTCGACATCGCCATGCCGCGCCTGACGGGCCTTCAGGCGGCCCGTGAGCTTTCCCGGGTCATGCCGGAGCTGCGCATCCTGATGCTCACCATGTACGACAACGAGCAGTACTTCTTCGAGGCCCTCAAGGCAGGCGCCTCGGGCTTCGTCCTGAAGTCCGTCGCGGACCGGGATCTCGTCGAGGCGTGCCGTGCGGCCATGCGGGACGAACCGTTCCTCTATCCGGGCGCCGTCACCGCCCTCATCCGGAACTATCTGGACCGGGTCAGGGACGGCGGCGACGTCCCTGACCGGGCGATCACCGAGCGCGAGGAGGAGATCCTCAAGCTGGTCGCCGAGGGCCACTCGTCGAAGGAGATCGCGGGCATGCTCGTGATCAGCGTCAAGACGGTGGAACGACACCGGGCCAACCTGCTGCAGAAGCTGGGCCTCCGCGACCGTCTGGAGCTCACCCGCTACGCGATCCGGGCCGGGCTGATCGAACCGTAGGCCGACCGCGGTAGCCGCCCGCCGGGACCTGCTGTACGCGGGAGGGAGGAAGGGCCGCCCGGAGCGGCGCGCACAGAACACGTCCGGCGCCGCTCGGAGTTGCGCTTCCCCGCGGGGGCCACGGCCCGCCTGGACGTGACCACGACCACCCCGTGCGTTTCATACGATTCTCACCCGGTGCGCCTACGGTGCTCCTGTGACGCAGATGACCCCGCCCGGCTGGCATCCAGACCCCGGGCACACAGGAATCGGCCCCCTCCAGGAACGCTGGTGGGACGGGAGCCACTGGACCGACCAGCTCCGGATACCGCCCGCGACGGTACGGCGCCGTCGCATACGCATCGGCGCGGGCATCGTCGCCGGCGTCGTCGTACTCGCGGCCGTCGGTGGCGGCGCGTACCTGCTGGGCGACAGTTCGGGCGACCGCGCCGGCTCATCGGCCGAAACGCCCGCACCCTCGGAAAGCCCTCGCCTCCCCGGCGCGCCGGACGGTGGTGGGCAGGACGGCGGCGGGCAGGACGGCGGCGGCCGGAGCCCTGACCAGCAGATGCCCCCGACGGAGGACGGGTACGCCACCGACGCGGCCAGCGGGATAAGCATCCCCGTGCCCGACGGCTGGACCGGCCGGTCGGGGCCGATCGGCGCGGGGGTGTCGACCGGCGCCCACGCCTGCCCGGGCGACAAGGACGAGAAGTGTGTGCGTGCCGGAGTGTCCTCCGCTCCGGCACAGGTCCTGGAGATCGAGGCGACCACGGCGAAGGCAGCAGCGGAGGCGGACATCCGGACCAACGCCGAGGAGTCGTACGGCGAGAAGGTCTACGGCGGCATCACCTCGCACGATGAGCTGAAGTCCGAGGCCGTCACGATCGCGGGGCAGAAGGGCTACCTGGTGCGCTGGAAGGTGGTGACCAAGGACGGGGACGACGGATACGTCGAGTCGCTCGCGTTCCCCTCCCCCAACGTCAAGGGCATGCTGGTGGTGGTCCGTTCGGGCTTCGACATCAACACCGAGGCTCCCGAGCTCTCGGTCCTGGACGACATCACCAAGGGCATCAAGAAGGCGGAGGGGGCCGGCTCCGGCAGCGGCGAAACCGCCTGAGGCACCCGATCACGTCCTGGAGGCCGTCCCGGACACACCGGTGCGGCCTCCGCTCGCTCGGCATCCCCGCCCGCCGGGTCCGGCCGAACGTGGAGTGGTCGTGTTCAGGCCGGGCCCTGATGAGAAAATGATCGCCCCGACGATCCTGAGGGGCCATGCTCGTGCACACGCCTGCCGACTACCTCGAACTGGCGCATGCCGAGGACGACTCCGCCGTCCTGCATCGACTCGCGCGCTGTCCGTACCCCTTCGTCTGGCAGGCGCTGGCCGTCAATCCCTCCACCGCGCCCAGCACACTGCTGGAACTGAGCACGGCCCGGGACAGTGCCTGGAACGACAACAGGCTCCTTCGCCTGCTGGCGGAGCATCCGGGCGCGGACCACACAGTGCTGCGAGCCGTCCGTGACGCCGTGGCGGCGAAGCTCGCCGACGGCGAACGCCCCTACGCCGCTGTGCTCGCGCTGGCAGGACGGACAGAGCTGGCGGCGGCAGAAGTGCGGCAACTCGGGACTCTGCGTGGGGCTTCCGCGCGTCTGCGCAGCCAGCTGGGCAGGCATCTCGGGCTCCGTACTTGATCCTTGCCCATCATTCGGCGATCACGGGTTTGATGCCGCGCTTCCACAGCAGGCGGCGGTACTTGTCGAAGTCGTAGCCACGGTCGGTGTACAGACGCCGCGGTTTGCGGCGAGGGCGTCCGCGCAGCCCCCCAATCGGCGGGACGGCATCCAGCAGCGGCAGGAACTGGGTGGCGTCGTGCCGGTTCCCGTCGGCGACCCGCTGCTGAAATCATCGTGGAACGATCAGTTCAGCAGCGGACTCGGGTTCGAGCGCGTATGCCGCCACGACCTCCGGCACGGAGGCCTGGCCTGCTTCGTCGACTCTGGAGTCCCGGGTCATATCGTCCGCGCGATCACCAGCCACGGATAAGACGGCCGCCCAGCGCTACTCGCGTACACACGGCCCCAGTCGCTGGCGCATCCCCCCGCAGACCCGGGTCGCGGCCACCCGCCGACGCCGTCAAGGACACACCGGCTTGCAGGAACGATCGAGGGCCGGTGTCGGATTTCTCCGATACCGGCCCTGACCTGCGACTGTCTCCAGTCGGGACGACAGGATTTGAACCTGCGACCCCTTGACCCCCAGTCAAGTGCGCTACCAAGCTGCGCTACGTCCCGCTACCTGCCTGACCTGGGGTTTCCCCCTGGCTGAAGGCGCATGAGAACAATACCGCACTTGCACCGGTGCTTACGAACCCATTCCCCGGGGCTTGACCTCAACCATGGTTGAGGCCGAACGCTGGGCGCATGACGAAGACGATTCCCCCGCCGGTCCACGGCTACGACGCACTCCGGCCGCTGATGAGTCTCATGACCGGTGACGAGAAGCACGGCCCCGCCGCCACCTCGACGCTCGATGCCCTCTGGGTGCTGTACGACCGGGTGCTGCGGGTCTCGCCCGACACCGCCGGCTCCCCCGGCCGCGACCGGTTCCTGCTCTCGAAGGGCCACGGCCCCATGGCGTACTACGCCGTGCTGGCCGCACGCGGCTTCTTCGGTGAGGAGCTGCTCACCGGCTTCGGTTCGTACGACTCACCGCTCGGGCACCACCCCGACCGCCTGCTGGTGCCGGGAGCCGAGATCGGCAGCGGGTCCCTCGGGCACGGCCTCCCGCTCGCCGTGGGCAGCGTGCTGGGACTGCGGGCGCAAGGGCTGGACGACCCCCGTGTGTGGGTACTGACCGGCGACGCCGAGCTGGACGAGGGCAGCAACCACGAGGCGATCGCCTACGCGGGGCCGGCCGGGCTCGAGCAGTTGCACACCGTGGTGATCGACAACGCCTCGGCGACGTACACCAGGCCGGGCGGCATGGCGGCCAGGTTCGAGGCCGCCGGGTGGTCGGTCCGGACCGTCGACGGGCGGGACCACGAAGCCCTGTACGCCGCTTTCACCACACCGCACCCCGGCCGGCCGCACGCCGTGATCGCCCGCGTGGCGCCCACCCGCTGATCATCCGCATCCGAACATGACGAGAGGCACACCGATGGACACCATGCGTGACCGGTTCATCACCACCACCACCCGACTGCTGGACGAGGACCCCCGCATCGCCTTGGTGCTCGCCGAGATCAGCCGCGACGGGTTCGGCCCGGCCGAGCAGGCCCATCCGGACCGGGTGGTCAATGTCGGGATCAGGGAACAGCTGCTCATCGGGGCGGGCGCCGGGATGGCTCTGACCGGGGTGCGGCCGGTCATGCACACCTTCGCCAGCTTTCTCGTGGAGCGCCCGTTCGAACAGGTGAAGCTGGATTTCGGACATCAGGGGGTGGGCGGGGTGCTGGTCAGCGCCGGAGCCTCCTACGACTGGCCGGCCGGGGGTTTCACCCATATGTCGCCGGGCGACGTCGCACTCCTCGACACGCTCGACGACTGGACCGTGCACGTGCCGGGCCACCCCGACGAGGCCGAGGCGCTGCTGCGGCAGTCTGTGGTGGGGGACGGCCGTGTCTACGTGCGGCTCTCCCTGCAGTCGAACAGCACGGGCCGCCCGGTCACGCATCCAGGATTCGACGTCGTGCGACAGGGAAGCGGCGGAGTGGTCGTCGCCGTCGGACCGATGCTCGACAACGTCCTCGCGGCGACAGAGGGACTGGACACGACCGTGCTGTACTCCACCACCGTGCGCCCCTTCGACGCCGCGGGGCTCCGCCGGGCGGTCGGCACGGCCGACACGGCGGACGTCGTGATCGTCGAGCCCTACCTGGCGGGTACGTCCACGGCGTCGGCGAACGACGCCCTGGCCGACCTGCCCCACCGGGTACTGGGGCTGGGCGTCGGTCGGAGCGAACTGCGCAGGTACGGACAGATGACGGACCACCTCAGGGCGCACGGACTCGACGCGTCCTCGCTGCGGCAGCGGATCACCGCTTTCCTGCACGACTGAGTCACCCGCCCCCACACGGGGTCACGGATGGGCTCCGAAGCCCGAGAGCGGCGCGGGCGCCGTGGCGTTGATGAGGTGCTGGACGAGGGTGACCAGTGCCCCGGTGCCCGAACTGGCGATCCTTGCGTCACAGAGCACGACAGGCACTGCGGGCCCGAGATCGAGCGCGGCGCGCACTTCTTCCGGTTCGTAACGGTAGGCGCCGTCGAACTCGTTGACCGCGACGATGAATCCGATACCGCGCCGCTCGAAGAAGTCGACGGCCGCGAAGCACTCGGCCAGCCGACGCGTGTCGGCCAGCACGACCGCGCCCAGAGCCCCGTTGGACAGCTCGTCCCACATGAACCAGAAGCGCTCCTGCCCAGGGGTGCCGAACAGGTAGAGGACGTGCTGCGCGGACAGCGTGATCCGGCCGAAGTCCATGGCCACGGTGGTCGCCGACTTGGATTCGATGCCTTCGAGGCTGTCGGTCGCCGCGCTGACCTGCGTGAGAAGCTCCTCGGTACTCAGGGGCGCGATCTCGCTGACGGCGCCCACGAATGTCGTCTTGCCGACGCCGAAGCCGCCCGCGACCAGGATCTTGAGGGCCACGGGAAAGAATTCGGAGCTTCCGGAGCTGTCAGAGCTGTCGTCGTAGACCATCGAGCACTGCCTCCAGCAGGGATCGGTCGGTTGGCATGTCATGGAACGCGGGGGCGTGCGCGGTGACCGCCCCGCAGTCGACGAGGTCGGACAGAAGGACCTTGGTGACGACGGCGGGGAGCCGGAGATGGGCGGCGACCTCTGCCACTGACGTGGGTCCGCCGCAGAGCTCGAGGGCCACGGTGTGTTCGGGGCCGAGGTGGACCTGGGGTTCGCTCCCCGTGGCCATCACGAGGGAGAGCAGGTCGAGCACGGCGGTCGGCCTCGTCCGGCCGTTGCTCACGGTGTACGGGCGGATGAGCCGGCCTGCCGCGTCGTCGAGCAACGGCCCGTCCTGCGGGGCCGGCATCCTCACAACCCCGGTGTGAACGGCGCTCCGGCCGGCTGTCGGAGCGGCGTCATCAGGTACGGGCGGACGCTCTTGACCAGCATGGCCATCTCGTATCCCAGAACGGCGGCGTCCGCCTCGCGGCCCGCGAGGACTGCGAGGCACGTGCCCGAACCGGCGGTCGAGACGAACAGGAGCGTCGAGTCGAGCTCGACCACGACCTGTCGCACGTCGCCGTTGTCCCCGAACCGGGCACCGGCACTCCGGCCGAGCGAGTAGAGGCCCGCGGCCAGGGCGGCCATGTGGTCGGCGCTGTCGACGTCCATGCCGTGGACGGATTTCACCAGGCCGTCCGCCGAGAGGAGGACGGCACTGCGCGTGTAGGGCACTCGTTGGACCAGGCCGCCGAGCAGCCAGTCGAGGTCCGAGACCTGCCCGGACGGCATTTCGCTCGTCATGGTGCATCTACTCCTTGAACATGTTCTCGGTTCGGGGATCCGGTTCGGGCGTCAGCGGTCCCCGGTGATCCGGGTCCACTCGCTCCGTACCGACGGTCGCGGTGGGGACGGATCCGCGGGAGGGCAGCGGGGCGAGGGCGTGGGACCGCTGCGCCCCGACGGTCATGACGCCGGAGGCGGCCGGCGCCGGGCCGGGCGTGCCGTAAGCCTCCGTCGTCTGCGGATCCTCGGCGGTCTGGGCCTCCGCGAGATCGACCCCGCGGCGGAAGGCGGCCATCAGGCCCGGGTCGTGCAGGGCGTTCTCGTCCTCGGAACGCGGAACGGGAGCCTCCCTGAGCTGCGGAACCAGATGCTCCTGGTTGCTGCGCCTGGGGAGCCGGGGCCGGCCGGGGTCGACCACCGTGACAGGGGGCGCCGGCGCTTCGGCGGGGGCCGCCACGTCCAAGGCGGACGGGACGGATGCGAGGGTCCCGGGCAGTGCGGCGGGTGCGGCCGACGGCGCCGGCCCGTCGGGCAGCCCGGCCGACGACACCCCTCCACCGGGCGGGAGGGGGCCGGCCGACTGGACAGGCCCACCCGGCGGCGAGGCGGCGAGGTTCGGACGGTCGACCCGCTCGGCACGCAGCGGCAACGGAGGCCCCTGCCCCCGGCCCCGGTCCTGCAGGGGCATCGCGTCCAGCCGTGGCGGAGGCTGGACCGCGGCCTGCGGCGGGGCGACGGGCGGGGCGTCGTGCGCGGGAGGCAGCCGGTGCTCGGCTCGGGGCTGCGGCGCCGGAGCGGTGCCGGGCGCCGTCGTGGCATCGATGTCGATGCCCAGCAGGATCTCGGGCAGCACGAGCACTGCCTGGGTGCCCCCGTAGATGTTGCTCTGCAGCCGTACGGCGATGCCGTGTCTGCGGGCCAGGGAGGCGACGACGAAGAGCCCGATCCGCCCGTCCTGCAGCAGATGGGCGACGTTGACCTGATCGGGGTCGGCGAGCAGGGTGTTCATCCGCTTCTGCTCGGGGCCCGGCATGCCGAGCCCCCGGTCCTCGACCTCCAGGGCGAGTCCGGCGGTGACACGCTGGGCGCGCAGCAGGACCTGGGTGTGCGGAGCGGAGAACACCGTGGCGTTCTCCACGAGTTCGGCGAGGAGGTGGATCACGTCGGCGACCGCGTGTCCGCGCAGCGTGCCGTCGATCGGCGGGACCAGCTTGACCCGTGGGTACTGCTCGACCTCTGCGATCGCCGAGCGCAGCACTTCCGTCATGGTCACGGGATTGCTCCACTGCCGCCGTGAGACGGCGCCGCCGAGCACGGCGAGGTTCTCGGCGTGCCGACGGATGCGAGTGGCGAGATGGTCGACGTGGAAGAGGCCCTTGAGCAGATCGGGATCCTCGACCTCGTGCTCCAGTTCGTCGAGGATCTGGATCTCACGGTGCACCAGGGATTGCAGTCGCCGGGCGAGGTTGACGAAGACCTCGACCTTCTGTTCGTTCCCACTGCTGCGGAACAGCTGGGAGGCCTGGACGACGGCGGCAACAGCGTCGTCCTGCGAGCGGCCCATCTCCTGGGCGAGGAGATCGAAGGCGTCCGCGTCGGGGGCGGCGGCGGGTGTGGCCCCACGGGCCGGCACGGGCTCGCCGTCACGGAGCTGTTCCACGAGGCGCTGGATCTCGGCCTGGTGCTGGGCACCGGTGCGTCGGAGCGCCAGCACGCGGCCGAGCACCCCCGTGGCGACACGGCCGGCGCCGAGGAAGGCCGCGGCGACCGCCGCCACGGCCAGTGCGCCGGATCCGCCGAGCGCCGCCAGGAGGCTGCCCGACGGCTGCACCCCGGAGGCGCGGACGGTGAAGATGACGGCTGCGGCGCCACTGAGCACGGCGGCCACGGTCGGCAGGACGGCGGAGCGCAGGAGCTGTGAACGCAGACGGCCGTCTGGAGCGGGCTGCGCGGCGCGCGGCCGGTTCGCGGCCGGGTGCGAGCGGCCACCCGGACGGCCGTGCCGTCCGCCTTCGCGGCGTTCCGGTCGCGCTGTGGGTGCGCGAAGTTGAGACATCATCGTCCTCGGTACGTGGGGCACCAGGAATCGGCATTCGTGTGGTGACACCTACGGTGGTCGGTCAGGCACGGGTCAACGGCTGAGGCAGGCTCGACCGATATGAGCCCACCGTTGATCACCGGACACACACGGTAGTCGTCAATCGCCCGTGCTCGGCGTGCAGTTGTCGAAGTTGCCCGCCCGGCGTCCCGCTCTGGTATGACGCCTCGCACGCTTAGCCGAATCTCCCTGCCCTCGACTCCGCACGGACGCGCGGCACACGCTCCCGTGTACGAATCACGCGAGCGGTCGCGCGAGGTCCGGGCGCATGAGGAGCGGGGAGCCCTGGATGCTCAGAGCCTCCCCGCTCCCTCGTCTGTGCGCGCGTGAGCCGCGTACTGAGGCAGACGCCCGTCGCGAAACTCTCCGCGGCCGACAGCAGGACTTCCGGGCCTGCAGCAGGAGTTCCCCACTCCGGTACGGCAGAGGTGCGCGACGCCGCCGGTCCGGGTGTCAGCGCTCGTGAACGACGGCGGTCCGGCGCAGGCACCGTGAGCCGTGCAGTGATGTTCCTGCCGCGCAGGAGTTCGCGGCTGGGGGGCCGGGGCGTCGACGTCATGGGGCGTGTGGTTGATCAGGGCATATGTCCGGACGGGACCGCACGCTCTCCTCGAACGCCGCCACCTCGACTACGCGGCGTCACAGCGTTCCGACCCTCCTCATCCCCGCATCGACCGGTCGTCGGTCATGTGGATGTCCTGGCCGCCGGACGATTCAGAGACAACGCCAGTCGGGATCACCTCGGGTGAGCGGGCTGCAGTCCCGCGTACACACCGCCCGTACCGAGCAGTTCCTCATGCGTCCCCACCTCGGCGATTCTCCCGCCCTCCATGGCGACGATGCGGTCGGCGCCCTGGATCGTGGAGAGCCGGTGGGCGACGACGAAGACGGTCCGTCCGTGCACGAGCCGGGTGAGAGCTTCCTGCACGAGGGCTTCGGAACGGTTGTCGAGCGCGGAGGTCGCCTCGTCCAGCACCAGCACCCTCGGATCACGGATGAGCGCCCTCGCGATGGCGAGACGCTGCTTCTGACCGCCCGACAACTGCGCGCCGCGCTCCCCGATGACGGTGTCCAGACCGCTCGGCAGGCCGTTCACGAACTCAAGCGCGTTGGCGTCCCGGAGGGCGCGCTCCAGTGCCTCGTCGTCCGTGTCTCCCATGCCGTAGGTGACGTTGTCGCGGATGCTGCCCTCGAAGAGGATCGACTCCTGGGGCACCACCGACAGGAAGCGCCGGTAGGTACGGAGATCGAGTCCGGCCATGTCGGTGCCGTCGAGCAGGATGCGGCCCGAAGTGGGCCTGATGAAGCCGATGAGCAGGTTGAGGACCGTGGACTTGCCCGCGCCCGAGGCTCCGACGAGTGCGATGGTCTCCCCCGGCCGGGCGGAGAGGGTGAAGCCGTCGACCGCAGGCTCCCCGTCCTCGTAGGCGAACCCGGTGTCCTCGAAGTCGATGCGCCCGACGACGCTCTCGACCCGGGCCTTGCCGGCGTTGTTCTCCAGATCGGGTGCCTGCAGCACCTCCCCTGCCGACCGCACCGACTCCAGGCCCTTGGCGAGGAGGGGAGCCAGACCCAGCAGGGTAGTCACGGAGCCGGTCAGGACGGTGAAGAAGGAGCTCAGCATGACCACGTCCCCGGGGGTGATGGCCATCCACCCGTGGTACGCCACCAGGGCGGAGCCCGTAAGGCACAGCACACCGAGGGTGTTGAGGATGACCCAGGCCAGAGACCCGAAGCGGCCGTTGATCAGGTCCAGGCGCATCCCGGCCGCGAACACCTGGCGCAGCGAACCGTCGACCCGGCCGAGTGCTGTCCGTTCCAGACCGTGGGCGCGGGTGATGGGGATGAGCGTGGTCATCTCGCCTACGCGTGAGGAGAGATGCTCGACCTCGCGGCGGAAGGACTCGTTGTGGCTGCGCAGCCGCCCTCGCAGTTTCATCACGAGGAAGCCGGATGCGGGCACCACGACGAGGAACACGGGCAAAAACTCCGGTACGCGCACCCCGATGACCACGAGCCCTCCGATCAGGGTGACCACCGCACCGAGCCCCAAGTCGGAACTCTGCTGAACCATCTGCTCGACGGCTTCGACGTCACGGACCACCTTGGCCTGCAGCACGCTCGAGCTCACCCGGGAGTGATAGCCGATGGACAGTTGCTGCATCCGGCGGCAGAGGGCCGAGCGCAGAGTGATGCCCATACGGCGGATGCTGCCGGCGAGGCACCTCACGTACCACTGGTGGAGCGGGTAGTTGATCACGAGGATGAACAGCAGAACACCGCTCGCCTTCCAGATCCCCGATTCGGGACCGTGCTGGACGACCACGTCGAGAACGGTGGCGGTGATCAGCGGCAGCAGCCAGATCGGACTGTGTTTCACGACGAAGATGGCGACGGCCAGGGCCAGCCGGCCGCGGTCGGGCCGGAAGAGATGGCCGAGGGTACGGACCGGGTTCTCCCCGCGGTAGCGGTGATCGAGGTGGTCAAAGGGTGCCAGGGGTTCGGCGTGGAGCGGTGAAAGCGCTTTCTTCATGGGATCATCCCACCTGCTCCCGCCGCCGCGGACAACCCCCGTTCCACGGGAGGAGACGACGCGCGGGCAGGCCGAGCTGACCTCTGATCCGTAGCCCCGCCCGTGCCTCGACGCTCGCATCGGACATGGGCGCGGGCCCTACCCGGAAGGGCGGACACATGACTGTCATCCCGACGGCGCACCCGCACTGCCACCCGGACGCCGATCGGGCGCCAACCGGATGCCAACCGGAGAAATTCTTTCGGGGTCACGCTGCGTAAGCCCTCGTCGAGAGGGTAGCGGGCGGGAATGTTCAGGTATAGGCGCGTACGAGTAGTGACCGTGCTGGTCGTCGGCTGGGTGGTACTGACCGCTGCGGAGCGGTACGCGGAGCGGTCCCCGTGGCCGAGCGCGATGCTGGGCGGGCTCCTGTGGTCGTGCGTGGTGGCGGGAGTCTGGTGGTTCGCCGAGTGGACCCAGTCGCCGCTTCGTACTTCGCGCGCCTCGGCGGCGGCACGCGAGTCGGCGAAAGCCGGCGGCCCGAGTGCCGACGCGGAGCACGGGCCGGACGCAGAGACGGACGAACCCGCCTCCCGGCAGGCCGATTCCTCTACGCCGTCACGACGCTGACACGGAGTCGGTGTCCTGCGACAGACGTGATCGCCCGTACGCACTCCAGAGGTGCGTACGGGCGATCACGTCTGTGATCTTGCTCCACCCGGTGAACGGGCCGTCTCACAGGCCCCGGGGGACGTCGCCCGCCACCGTGGACTCGGCCAGCTTCTGGAACTCACCCAGGTCGTAGTTGGCCAGCACCGAGTCGAGGTTGGTCAGAGCACCCAGGCGCTCGACGAACCCGCTGGGGTCGTACTCGATCTGCAGGGCGACCCGGCTGGACGTCTCGTCCAGGCGGTGGAATGTGACCACTCCGGCGTGATGCACGCCCTCGATGGTCTTCCAGGCGATCCGGTCCTGCGGGACGACCTCGGTGAGCTCCGCGACGAAGCTCTTGTCGGCGCCCGGCAGGGACAACTGCCAGGAGAACCGACGCTCGTCCATCGGATCGACACGTTGTACGTGGCTGAGGAACTTCGGCCACTGCGCCACATCGCTCCACAGAGCCCAGGTAACGCTGACCGGCGCCTTGATGTCGACGGTTTCGACGAGGGAGGAGGACATGGGAAACAACCCCTTCTTGCTCGGTTACGCCTTGCGCTGCCGACTACCCGGTAGTCGACGGTGCACGCATGTCACTCCGGCCTGCTGCTGATCACGGACGAGGATCGCCTCCGGAGTCCGGGGCCTGCCCCGCCGTCCACAGGGGCGGGCCGTGAGCCGGTACGGATCCCCCGGCCCAGATGAGTCCACGGCCAGGCCCCGGCCCCGGAAGCGACTCAGCAGGTTTTTCGGACGTATCCGCTGTCACCCGGGGCGCTGACGTCGACGTCGCGCAGAACGATACTGAGCCGGCTGCCGAAATCGGCGCACGTCGCCTTGAATGCCGAGGCCTTGTACTCGATCACGATGACGTTGTCACCGAACCCCTCGGTGTAGTCCCCGCACTCGTCCCACTCACCGCACTCCTCGGCGACGGCGAAGTCCAGGCCCGTCTCGTCCCGGGCGAGGGAGAAGTTCGCGGTGTTCTTCTGCGCGATCGCAAGACCCTGCTGATGGGCATGGTCGGCGAGCATCCTGACGAACGTCTTCGCGTTCGCCTCGGTGATCAGATCGGTCCGTGCGAACGTGTCGAGGTTGTCGGGCTCGACGGCCTGGAAGCCCTTGGTCGCACACGTGTCGATCCAGGAGTTCACCTTGGCGGCGATGCGCTGCCGCTTTACGTCGCTCCGAATGTCCAGGATCGCCTCGCCCCAGCCTTCGTCATAGACGACGTCACCGTCGGCGTCCCGCAGCAGCAGGTCGCCCCACTCACTCTCGGCTCCCGGTTGAGCCTGGAAGGCGTTGACGTAGCAGATGTTGTACAGGCCGGCCGCAGGAGAGGCGCTGTGGTCGCGACTCACGACCTTCACCCCGGCCGGCGGCGTGTACGGCTCGCCGATCTGGTAGTCGAAGTCGGCGTGTGCCGGCGGAGGACTCGCTGCTTGGGACGCACCGTTCGCGGTGGAGGACACGAACAGTGCAGTGGTCAGAGCCGCTGTCGCAGCGACTGCCACAGGGACCCGCCTGTGAAAGCGAACGCGATGGGTGGGGGACATCTTGAGCTCCCGTGAGTGGAGGGTACGTCCCCGCCTCGGACTCCGCGCTCCGCGTGGATCCTGGCGACTCAGTCCGGGCTTACGGTGCGTGGACCGCGATACCGGCTGGGCGTACCTCTGGCGCGGAGTGGTCGACTCCGGCGCTGGATGGAGTAAATCGAGCACGGTTCAGCATGTCAACAGATCACATCTGACCTCGATGCTTGGGTGGGCTGCATTGAGATCGCCGCCTCGCCAGCGTCGGCGCCTCACTCCGGGGGGATCCGATTCGATTCCCCACGGGTGGCGGAACAGCCCGACCGTGTCCGGCTGTTCGCCGGTGACGCTGTCGCGCCCGTGGTCGGTCAGCGAGCAGAACCGCTCAAGCTTCAGCAGGCGGACCCAGGGAAAACTGCCGGGCATCGGCGGTGCCGTTCGCTTCGAGCACGCACCAGCTGAACCAGCGTCACCAAACCCCACACAGACGTGAACTTCAGTGCGTCGCCGGGTGCCCGGTGTCCGAGGCGAGTCGAGTTTCGCCGGCGTCACCTCGGCCCACGTCAACCGTGATGATCGACCACGGCACCATCGAGGGAAGGCGGCTGGAGACCACCTACGGCCATTTGCTGCTCGACTCCCCTCTTCACGGTCGGCCGGTCCACGACCACATCGATCGAGCGCTTCCTGCGCTTGTCCAGAGTGGGCGGGTAGCCGGCGCCAGGACCGCCCCGTCCACCCGGACCCGGCTGAACCCGTCGGCGGACAACCGACGGAAGACCTCGGCGTGTTCGCCATTGCGGTCGCGGACGACCGGGGCCAGCACGTGGAAACGGGTCCCCTCGTCCTCGTCAGCAGCAGGTCGACGATGCGCCGCGGTGTCTGTCGGCTCACCGCACTCGGGGCAGTGGGGGTGGCCGATCCTGGCGTACAGCGGGCGCAGGTGGTCGTTGACCTCGGTGATGGTGCCCACCGTGGAGCGCGGGTTGCGACTTGAGGTCTTCTGATCGATGGCGATCGCCGGAGACATTCCCTCGACGGCATCGACATCGGGCTTGTCGAGCTGCCCGAGAAACTGTCGTGCAGATGAAGAGAGGGAATCGACATAACGCCTCTGCCCCTCTGCGAATATGGTGTCGTATGCCAGACCTGACTTTACGGAACCAGATACGCCCGTGAACACGATCAGCGCATCCTTGGGTAGTTCGACGGACACGTCACGGAGATTGTTCTGACGTGCACCCTTGACGACGAGCCGATTTCTCACTTCGTAAACCTCAGGTGGTATCGAGAACCATCCGAATCGAACCGTGACATCGTGTCGTCTAATGGCCGGCCCACTGCTCAGGCCATTTCCAGCGTGGTAGATATCTCTCTTGACAGAGCGGCTCATCGCGTGCGCAGAGAATTTTGAGGTTACGCGTCCGCTGAGCTGTCGGTGTGGTGCGGTGCGACGGTGATCGGCACGGCAGAGGGCGCGGACTTGCTCTGGGCTAAGGGGTGTCGACCGCCCGCTGCTGGACCAGCTCTGCGGACTCCTCGAGGTGCACACCGATGCCGAGCTTCTCCAGGATCTTCTTCTCGATCTCGTTGGCGAGGTCGGGTTGTCCTTGAGGAAGTTGCGCGAGTTCTCCTTGCCCTGCCCGAGCTGGTCGCCCTCGTAGGTGTACCAGGCACCGGCCTTGCGGACGAAGCCGTGCTCCACGCCCATGTCGATCAGACCGCCCTCACGGCTGATGCCCTGGCCGTAGAGGATGTCGAACTCGGCCTGCTTGAACGGGGGTGCGACCTTGTTCTTGACGACCTTGACGCGGGTGCGGTTACCCACGGCGTCGGTGCCGTCCTTCAGCGTCTCGATGCGGCGGATGTCCAGACGCACCGAAGCGTAGAACTTCAGCGCCTTACCACCGGTCGTGGTCTCCGGTGAACCGAACATCACACCGATCTTCTCGCGCAACTGGTTGATGAAGATCGCGGTGGTCCTGGACTGACTGAGCGCGCCGGTGATCTTCCGGAGCGCCTGGCTCATCAGACGCGCCTGCAGACCCATATGCGAGTCACCCATCTCACCCTCGATCTCCGCACGGGGCACCAGGGCCGCGACGGAGTCGATGACGATCAGGTCAAGCGCGCCGGAGCGGACCAGCATGTCCACGATCTCCAGCGCCTGCTCACCGTTGTCCGGCTGCGAGAGGATGAGGGTGTCGATGTCGACGCCCAGCTTCTTCGCGTACTCCGGGTCCAGCGCGTGCTCCGCGTCCACAAACGCAACCTGGCCGCCGGCCTTCTGCGCGTTGGCCACGGCGTGCAGCGTCAGCGTCGTCTTGCCGGAGGACTCCGGGCCGTACACCTCCACCACACGGCCGCGCGGGAGACCGCCGACGCCGAGCGCGACGTCGAGCGCGGTGGACCCGGTGGGGATCACCTCGATCGGCTCGTTCGGCCGCTCACCGAGGCGCATGACCGCACCCTTGCCGAATTGCCGTTCAATCTGCGCCAGCACCAGATCCAGCGCACTACCCTTGTCGGCCATGCGGACCCCGCTTCCCAATCTGCGCTCCGCACGACTGTCGCCCGGAGGATATGACAGCGGGTCCCGACGCGGAGGAGATGGAAATCCTGAAAACAGGTGCACTCAAGCATCTCATCGATATGCGTGTCACCTGCACAGTAGCAGCAAAATGCCGTGACTGCCTGCCTCGTTGAAGCTTTCCAGTGCGCAGGCATAGGAACTGTATTCAGCGCAGATACACCCCATGAACGAGCGCCGACTGCCCGGCTGATGCATATCATTTGCCTGAGTTCGACCCCGCGGCCGACTGCCCGACCGCCCGGCTGCCCGGCCGCCCGGCCGCCCGAAGAAATGTGACCGGGGTTACACCCCAAGCTACGTGCGGCGTGGTGGGAAAATGGAGGAGCTGGTTCGCAGAGGCTTTGCGCGTTAATCCGTATGAACGCGCCGGTCTCTGCGTTCCCAGGCGCGCCCGCCTCTGACCGTCTGCGGTAGGAGGCTGAGCGCTGGGACGGCCTTACGCCCTGCATCAAACGCAGGCACGGCCGAGCGCAGCATCGCACCCAAGTAGGAGTCGAGCACAGCATGCAGTTCTCCGAAGGAGAGACACTCATTCACCCTCACCACGGTCCGGGCACCGTCACCGAGGTGCTCAATCGCTCGGTCAACGGCAAGAGCACGTGCTATGTCCAGTTCCAGATCCACCGGACCGACCTTCGCATCGCCGTTCCGGTCGAGAGGGCCCGCGAGGTGGGCCTGCGGTCGGTCTGCAGCGTGGCGCAGGTGCAGGAACTGTTCAGTCTGCTGAGGGCTCCCACAGGTGAGCAGGAGGAGGCATGGTCTCGGCGGTTCAAGGCGAACAGCGAGATGCTCCACGCCGGCGACCTTCGGCTCACCGCCGGAGTCGTCCGTGACCTCATGCGGCGTCAGGAGGTGCGCGGGCTATCCGCAGGAGAGAAGGACATGCTCAAGCGCGCCCGTCAGCCGATCGTCGCAGAACTGGCACTGGCGCTCTCGCTGACCGACAGTGAGACGGATGAACTGCTCGACTCGGCTGTTCTCGGCAAGCAGCAGACCCTCTGACGCTCCCCCGTTCCGCCTGTGACGCCGGGAGCTTGGGGGGGGCGTCCTGTCTCCGCCGGTACTGCGGCGCCCCCTCCTCCGGCGCAGTCTCTGACCTACCGGGGCCTCGCGCGCGCTCCTACTTCCGCAGGACGAGCTGCATGTCATCGCCGCCGAAGAAATGGCGAAGACCTTCCGTGGGGTGGAGCTGTCCGGGCAGGCCCTCATAGGTCGTGGCGAAGTTACAGATACGGCATGTGCCAGATGGGAACGCTCCTCAACGACACCTCCGTGGCCGACTTCGGCACTCTCGCGCTGCGTGGGGTACGTGTCACAGGCCAGGTGCTGCTCGCCCGGGACGCCGTGCGCTCGGACCACGTGGCCGTGAACCGTCTGGTCGTGGAGGCCGCCGACGTGCGAGGACGCGTCGAGCGCCCGCACGGCTTCGGCGCCGACGCGTTGCAGGGGGCTTTCACTCTATGGGACCAGCAGCCCGACCAGGCCGTGGAGATCACTGCGGAGCTACTCTGTCTGAGTGCCGGCAGCGCCGACCGTCCGGTGCGCGGTAGCGGCGTCTTCGTCGGCGGGCACTGTGACTGGGACGGGGCCGCCGACGGGGGCGCGATGCGGGTGAGCACGCTGCGTACCGGGGAGATCCACACCGACGGAGGCATCCCCGCGGGGACACCGGACGTTTTCGGCGCTGGAGTGTTCGTCATCTCAGGGCCGCGGTCGACCAAGTACTCACCGCCGGACCGGTCACCACGTATGGGCAGAACGACATGGTGCTGGACAACTGGGGGCGGGTGCAGACGTGGACGGCGACCGCGCCGGTGACCTCGCACGTCCCCAGCGGGATCGGGCTCGTCAACTTCGGTGCCCTCGGCAGCCTTGATGTACAGGCGCCGATCACTACCCACGGCACCGGGGCGGGGCTTAAACGTCTACGACGAGTCCCTCGAACGTGCCTCATTCGATTCGATCGCCACCACGGGTGACGGCTCGGTGGGTACCCAGGTCAGCAAAAAGCTGCCGCAACTGGAAGTCCGGGGGGACCTGATCACTTCCGGAGGTCTCGGGCTCAGCCTGGTGCAGGGCGTGCAGGTGGAGCTGGCTGCCGTGGCCCTGAGCGTCAAGCCGGGAGGCCGGATCGGGACGGCCACCGTCGGCGGGCGCATAGCCCCGAGCGGGACCACCTGACGACGGTCGAGATCGACGGCGAGGTGGCGAGCCTGACGGTCGCCGGCGGCATCCACGCAGCGAGGCAGGAAGCGGCCGCGGTCCAGGTCGGCGCCGGTGACGTGGACTTGTCCGGCATCGCCATCGCCGCCGACGACGGCCACGCCATCGTTCACGGCACCGAGAGCTGACCGCACCTCGGCTTGGTTGACGGGCGCACCACAGGAAAATGCCGGCGTTCCGTCGACAGCTCCGTGTCCGGCATGGGTTCTGCGAGGGGGCTGAGCCGACCGTCCTGCTCATGCTTACTGATGTCCATGACAGACGTGCCGGAAGTGGTTGCCCCACCGGCTGAAGACGGCGCAGTTGTCACATGTCTGTATCGCCAGAGTCCTTGTTCTTGCGAGTCTCAGGCGGCTCGGGCGCGTTGAGGCTGAATCGGAGGCCGATCATCCTGACAAGGAAGCAGGTCAAGGCGGCTCCGAACGCCGCTGGTGGACCGTAGACACCTGTCTCGACTGCCGTGACGGTCACTGCCGCACCGATTAGTGCGGGAACGGCGTACAGACCGGTGCGCAAAACCGACGGGATCCGGCCGATGAGCGTGTCCCGGAGCGTGCCTCCGCCCACTGCGGTGATCGCCCCCAACAGAATCGCGGGCGCGACGCCGAGCCCGGCGTTCAGGGCTGTGCTTGCGCCGATGACCGCGAAGGTGCTCAACCCGATGGCGTCGAGTACGGTGATCGCCCGCTCCAGCTTGCGCAGGTGCTTGCTGATGGCGAAGGCGATCAGTCCGCCGGCGATGGCGAGCGTGTAGTAGCGCCAGTCCAGCAGGGTGGCGGGCGGCAGGGCGTCGATGAGAATGTCGCGGATGATACCGCCGCCCAATGCGGTGATCATGCCAAGCACAACCACACCGACCACGTCCAGCCGGGTGGCCCGCACTGCCGTCAACGCGCCGTTCAGCCCGAAAGCGAACGTGCCGGAGAGATCCAAGGCGACCAAGACTGCAGGTTCGGAACTCATGCCGCGCCGGCCAGCGGCTCAATTGCCGAGCCAGGCGAGGGCGGCCACCGTCAGCGCGCTGACGCCGGTGCCCAGCGTCGGCTGTTGGACAGGGGCGAAGGTGGCGCTGTGGTTGACCGGGATGTCCTGGGCCACGGTTCCGTTGCGGACGGCCTCGGCGTAGCGCTCGGGGTCGATGCCGCCGATCGCCCAGTAGGTGAACGGCACCCCGAAGGCCTTCGGGATTTCACTCATGTCCTCGCTGGCGGTCTGCAACTCGACGGTGTGGGCGTCGTCGCCGAAGTACGCGCTGAAGGCGTCAGCGACGCGGCGGGTCGGCTCATCGTCGTTGACGGTAGGCGGGAAGGACGAAAGCCGTTCGAACTCGGGTTCCTTGGGGGATCGGGACGCCTCGCACTCGGCCTTGACGATGCGCTTGACCGCGCCGAGGACCTGCGTGCGCGTTGCGTCGTCGTAGGTGCGGACGTTGATCTCCAGGACAGCCCGGTCGGGGATGACGTTGGGACCGCTGCCCGCATGGATGCTGCCCACGGTCACGACGGCGGGCGTGGTGGCGGCCAGTTCCCGGGAGACGATGGTCTGCAGCCGTACGACGATCGAAGCGGCGATCAACACGGGATCGACCGATGCCTGGGGCATCGAACCGTGCGCGCCACGCCCGTGCACGGTGATGCGCAGGCTGTCCGCGGCAGACAGGAAGGAGCCCGCACGGGTGCCGACGTAGCCGGCAGGGTAGGGCAGGACGTGCTGAGCAAGGACGACATCAGGACGGGGCGACTTGTCGGTCAGACCGTCGTCGATCATGGCGTCGGCGCCGTCGCCGTTCTCCTCCGAGGGCTGGAAGAGCACCACGAAGGTACCCCGCCACACGTCCCGGTGCTCGGCCATCAGCCGCGCGCAGCCGATCAGGCACGTCACGTGCACGTCGTGTCCGCAAGCGTGCATCACCGGCTGTTCCTGGCCGTCCTCGTCGGTCACCTTCTCGGCAGAGGCGTACGGGAGGCCGGTACGCTCCCGCACAGGGAGGGCGTCCATGTCGGCGCGTGCCATGACGACCGGGCCGTCTCCGCTGGTGAGGACCCCGATCACGCCGGTGCCACCGACGTCCTCGGTGACGTCGTAGCCGCTCTCGCGCAGAGCGTCTGCCGCCTTCTTCGCCGTGCGGTGCTCCCGCAGGCCGAGCTCAGGGTGCCGGTGCAGGTCCTGGTAGAGGTCCTCCAGCTCGCCACGGGCAGCGTCGAGGCCGGCCAGCACGGTTCGGGCAGTGTCAGTCATGTGAGATCTCCACGCTGGGCGAACCCGAAACTCATTTCGTGACAGGCGCGCCAATTGGGTGTGGGCTGCTGAAAATTGACGGCACGAGCCGGTCGGGAAAGCGGCCTCACACCGGTCGTTTTCGACTGAATGGTTAGCAGCCGCGGCACCACGGCCACGACTGCGGCTTCGAGGAGGACCAGTTCGCTGACCCCAGGACCGCCCCCAGCCGATGATGCACCGACCGGCTGAAGCTCGCCACGCGGCGGTGTAGCGATTGCCCTCCAGGGCGTTGATTCGGCGAGGCCCCGTGAGGTCAGAAGCTCGCGCCAGTGGCTGTCACCGTTGTCACCGTCCCAGGCGGGCGTCGTCCGCAGAGGCACTGTGCGCCGGCACGCAGAGATGCTGAGGAGCGCCCCTATGGGGCAAGGCGCTCAGTCGTCGGCGAGCTGAAGTGCCAGCGCGAAGTGCTCGCCGTCCGTCCCTGCGAGCAGACTGTCGAACAGTGGGGTGAGTCCATTCACCGCGCCGCATTCGGTGTCGTGGTTGGTCCATCATGTGGCCGCCGGTCCGAGCAGTGACACCACCCGGGCCGCCGCGCGCTCGGCGGTCTCGACGGGCAGATGACGGTGGCTCGGCCAGACCAGATCGACGGTCGCGAGTCGGGCCAGGAACGAGGCGGCTGCGTGCGTCTCCACCGCTTCCAGAGCGGCGCAGACCTCCGGGACAGACGGCGGGGCGTACCTGCATAGGAAGCGCCGCCAGGCATCGTCCGCCGCGACAGAGGCCAGCAGCGTACGGATCTGGGCTGCCAACTCCGGCAGGTCGGGTTCCGGCTCGGTGAACCGCCCCGCCGCCACGAAGACCCGCATCGGCGTGGACAGCTCTGCCATGCCGGCTTTCAGCTCGGCCAGAACCCCTATGGACGCCACGGCGTGATTCTGCCGTACGCCCCCGTTCCTCGCTCCCATTCGATCTGAGGGGCCTGGTGTGACTGAGCGCGATAGTTGGCGCCGTTCGCCAACAGGAGCGCTCGGGGATCACCCCTGTGTGGTCTGTGCGGTTGCAGGGCTGGATGACAGCCGGTGCGCCGGAAGTCCGTCAGACGGGTCAGGTCACGCTCGGCCCCGGCTCCCGGTGTCATCGCGGGCGGGTGCGGCTGCGAGCCAGGAGGCGAGGATGCGGAACTTTTCGTGGGTGGGCGAGCTGGGTGCAGCTGACCACATGGTCAGGTACTGATCGGGGTCGCCGGACCAGTGGAAGCTGTCCCAGTCGACGGTGAGGTCGCCGAGTTCGGGGTGGCGGATGGTCTTGGTGCCGAACTTAGGTTGGGCGACGTTTCGGGCCGCCCACCAGCGGCGGAACTGCGGGCTGACAACGGACATCTCTCCCACGAGCGAGGTCAGCTGCGGATCGGTGGGGTGGTCGGCGGCCTGCATGCGCAGCAGTGCGACGCCGTCGCGGGCCATGGCCTCCCAGTCGTTGTAGTAGTCCTTCATCCGGGGGTCGGTGAACAGCATCCGGATGTGGTTGCGTTCCTTGGGGGACTTCTTGTCGATGTCGAGCAGGAGGGCTGCGGCGAGCGGGTTCCAGGCGAGGATGTCGAGGTACCTGCCCACCACGAACGCCGGTGTGTCGGTCAGCTGGTTCAGTAGTCGTTGAAGCTGCGGGCGTACCTGTGTCGCACGGCTTCTGGGCGGGGTGCGGCGTTCGGCCTGCCGGGCGAGGTTCTCGGTGTAAGTGCGCTGGTCGGGTGTGAGGCGCAGAGCGTCGGCGAGGGCTTCGAGGACGGGTCCGGAAGGGGCGAGTCGGCCCTGTTCGATGCGGGCGTAGTAGTCCTGGCTGATCGCCACCAGCGCCGCGACCTCTTCGCGCCGCAACCCCGACACGCGACGGGACCCCGGGTCCCCCGGGTCCAGCCCCAGGTCGGTGGGATTGCGTTCGCTGCGGCGCGCTTTCAGGAACTGGCCGAGCTCTTCGAGGTGCGGGTCCTTCGCGCTCACGTCTCTCACAGCCTTCGGCCGTGCCCCGGGGCCGATCATGGTCCCGAGACACGGCGTTTTGCGGGGTCGGGTGGGGGCCGGGAGTCAGGCCGGCTGCCTGTCGGTGAGGTGGGTGCGGAAGAAGCGGGTCACGTGCGCGACGGCGTTGTCGATCTGCTTCGGCGAGTCGTAGTAGTCGAAGTGGTTCCCGTCGGACCAGACGAGCTCCTTGGGGCCCCGGACAACCTCGTGGAGCTTCTTGGCGTTCTCGGGCAGGGCACTGCCGTCGGAGTGCACGACGATCGTCGGCGTGGTGACGGACGGGGCCTGGCCCAGCGCGTCAAGGGTGAGCCAGTTCGTCCACGACGAGACGTCCAGCTCGTTCCTGTACTGGGGAACGTTGCCGCGTGACTCGTTGGTGTAGTAGTCGTAGGCGCCCTCGACGGGGGCGTAGTTCGCCGCGTCCTTGTCGGTCTCGCTGTAGACCGTGATGGCCGTCGCCTCGCCGCTCTCCTCGTACTTCTTCCGGGCCGCGGCCGCCTGTTCACGGCGTGCGGCAAGGCCGTCCTCGCCGTAGGTGTTGGCGAACACGTCCGCGTCGGTGATGAACCCGGCGATCGTCGCCAGACCCTTGAGGCGCGGGTCCTGTGCGGCCAGGTAGACCCCGTTGCTGGCCGACGTGCAGACGCCGACCATGCCCACGGCCTCCACGTAGGGGAGCCCGGTCAAATAGGTAACCGCCGCCTTCAGGTCGGACAGCTTCTCCGCCGGCGACTCGTACTGCCGCGGCTCCCCCTCGCTCTCTCCGTAGTGGGCGTAATCGAAGCTGAGAGCCACGAACCCCTGCCCAGCGAACCTCTCAGCGTAGGTCCCCGCCATCTGCTCCTTGACCGAGGTGAACGACCCCTGCACGATCACGGCCGGGTAGTGGCCGTTCTTGTTGAGGTCGTCCGGGGTGAACAGGTCGCCCACCAGGGTCACACCGTCACGGTCAAAGCTGATCTTGCGCTGCACTCTGCACTCCTCGGTCGGTTACTTCGAGAGTGCCTGCGGTGCCACTTGTCCACAATGGGAAGAATCTTTCCTAGGCATGCACGCGCCGAGTCCTCCGCGAGGCCAGCCCGCCGCCAAACAGCGGTGAGCTCGCGCCGACGCCCTGCTCTGGCCGCCAACCTCGATGCACACAGCCGCCAGCTATAACACTCATCCGCCAACTACAGCGCTCAGTCACACCTGGTCCCGCCACCCCGAAGGGCGGGACGCCAGGCCGCCTGTTCGATTTACGTTCGAGTACTGCATTGAACGACGCCTCATGGCCGCCGTCCCCGGAACGAACGAACTGGGAAGGGCTGGGCGGCGTCAACTGCCTGGGCCGGGTTTCAGGAGTTGCTGGTGTGCTGGGTGGGCCGTCGCGGGAAGGCGATGCTCACTCTGGGGATATCCCCCGCTCCGATCTCCGGGTACACCGGATCGCGCCCTGGTGGGGAACAAAACTAGCGTTCAGTCACGGCTGCGTCCCTGAACTGATCCGGGGCTACGCATGACGAAGGGATACCTCATCGATGCGAATCATCCTGATCGGGCCGCCCGGAGCCGGCAAGGGCACGCAGGCAGTGCGCCTTGCCGCACATCTGTCGATCCAGCACATTTCCACCGGTGATCTGTTCCGCGAGCACATCGACGAGCGCACCGAGCTCGGCCGGAACGCCCGCACGCACATGCGCGCCGGCCTTCTGGTACCGGACGAGGTCACGACCGGGGTGGTCAAAGAGCGCCTCGCCCGCCCGGACACCGAGCGCGGTTTCCTGCTGGACGGCTTCCCTCGCAATCTTGCCCAGGCGCAAGCACTGGCCGGTATTCTGGTCGACTCCAAGCTGAGGCTGGACGTCGTGCTGGGCCTGGACATTTCCGAGGACCAGGTGGTCAGACGGATCGCTGGACGACGTTTGTGCCGACAGGACCGAGAACACATCTTCCACGTCGACTACAGCCCGCCCGACGTGGCAGGAGTCTGCGACCTCTGCGGCGGTGAGCTGTACCAGCGTGGAGACGACCGCGAGACAACCGTCCGTAAGCGACTGGAGGTCTACCGCACCGAGACGGCGCCGGTCGTCGACCACTACCGATCCCAGGGCCTGTTGACCACGATCGCGGCCCACGGCTCTGTCCAGGAGGTCCTGCACCGCGCGCTGGACGCAATCGGCCAAGGTCAGGCCGACGCCGCCGGTACGTCGAACTGATGCCCCCTCCGCCGTGAACGTGCGGGGCTGCCGTCTCTGAAACCGCCGCCGAGGAGCGCACGACCCGCCCGCCCCCACCGCCGCGCCGCCTCGGACCCGTACAGAGCCGAAACGTTGAACGTCTCGCGTCCTGCCGAGATGGTCCCGGTGTGCAAGGGGATATTTCGGATGCCCAGTGGGCGGTGCTGGGACCGCTGTTGCCCGTCGCGGTGTCGGGCAGGCCGTCACCCAGCCGACGGCGGTTCATCGACGGGGTCCGTTGGCGGGTGCGGACTGGTGCTCCGTGGCGGAATCTTCCATCCGAGTACGGTCCCAGGCAAACGGTCCAAGGGCTTCCGTCGCCGGCAGCGTGCTGGTGTCTGGTTGCCGGTCCTGACAGGGCTGCAAGCCGGGTGGATGCCACCGGATCTTCGACCCGCTTGCCCTCGGCGACGGCACCTGGCCGACCCTCCACGGCCACTCCGTTCGCCGGTGGCTCACCATGCGGTCCGACCAGCAGGCTGACAGACCGCGTGGAGGCCCTCCCGCGCAGGCCGGAGCCCCTCAGGCCCCGGGAACGCCCTGCCCTTCCCTCACCGCTCGCCCGCAAGATCGACTTCTTCACGGTGCACCGGTGCCGTATCCGCCTTCTCCGGACGACGCCACGGGCGCGCGACAGACGATGACACCGCACTCCACCAAGCCTCGGAGGGAAGCTTCCCGGACGGTTCGAACGGCTCACCCGGACGGGGGAGCGCCAGCGCCTGCCCCACCTCGTCGGCGACGTCCTTCATCCACTCCCCCGGCTCCGACCATGGGTGTGGGGCGAGGTTGAAGGTGCCCCAGTGGATCGGCAGCAGCGCACCGTGCGGCGTGCCACCCTGGAGGTCCAGGTGCGCCCGCAGGCCCTCGGCCGGTGTCATGTGGATGTCGGGCCAGTACTCCGAATACGCGCCGACCTGGATCATCGTCACGTCGAAGGGGCCGTGCTCGGCACCGATGTCCCGGAAGCCGGAGAAATAGCCGGTGTCCCCGCTGTGGTACACCCGGTGCTCCGGGCCCGCGACGACCCACGACGCCCACAGCGTGTGCTGCTGGTTACGCAGTCCTCGCCCGCAGAAGTGCCGTGCGGGGGTAGCGGTCAGGCTGATGCCCGCGATCTGCGCGGTCTCGTTCCAGTCGAGCTCGTGGATGCGGTCCAGGGGCACGCCCCAGCGCTCGAGGTGGGCGCCCACTCCGAGTGGCACCGCGAAGACCGTGTCCGTCCCCGCCAGCGCCTTGATCGTCGGCAGGTCGAGGTGGTCGTAGTGGTCGTGGGAGATCACGACGGCGTCGACCGGCCCGAGGGAGGCCAGCGGCAGCGGGACGGGGTGCAGCCGCTTGGGGCCGGCGAAGGCGAACGGCGAGCAGCGCTCGCCCCAGACCGGGTCGAACAGCACCCGGCGGCCGTCGATCTCGGTGAGCACGCTGGAATGGCCGAGCCAGGTCACGCGCAGGCCCGTTGCAGGCGGCTCGGCCAGGTCGGCCAGGGTCGTGGCGTGGACGGGCACCGTACCGAGCGGGGATCTGCGGGCGCGTTCCTCCTTGCGGAAGTACACCTTGGCGAATTCGAGCATGGAGCCGGACGGCCTGGTCCGTGCGCCTTCAGGATTCTGGAACACTCCGTCGGCGAAATTGGGCGAGCGGCGGATCCGCTCCATGCGTGCCCCGGCCGGGTCCGCCCCGAAGGCGTCGGGGCGCAGCGAGCGGAGTCGGGTACGGAGCGAGGGCTGATGGTCTGCGCCGGTCACAACATCTCCAGAGGGAGTCGGTCGTCTCATTATGGTCGGGGGCCACGACAGGGCGAGGGCTCCACGGTGAACGGAGCGCGCGCCCGCACTCTCCGGAGCCGCGCCTCGGGGCGTGTCGCTTCAGGCACGCGGCTGGCCGTAGACATGTTCGATCCGCAGGGTCAGGACGACCCTGCGGTCCTGAACCATCGCCCGGCGGTAGTCGTCCCAGTCGGGATGCTCGCCCTGGACATCCCGGTAGAGGGTGACGAGCTGCTCCACGACCGCGTCGTGGGGGTCGGCGGCGGGCGGTGTCAGCTCGGCCGTGACATCGGCGACGGTCCAGGCCCACCGGTCGTCGCTGGTCACGTGGTAGCTCGCCCGCGGGTCCCGTCGGAGGTTGCGGGTCTTGGCCCGGCCCTCCGTGATGGACACCCGGATCACCTCTTCTTCGGGGTAATAGGCGTGGTTCACGTTGGACAGCTGTGGCCGCCCGTCACGCTTGAGGGTGACCAGCACGCCGCCGTCGTACTCCCCGAGGAGCCGGAGCAGCGCCTCACGCGCGGGTTCGAAGTCCGTCATGCCGGATCCAACGTCCGCGCCCTCCCCAGGATTCCGCATTCGGCGGACGGCCATGTCACATCTGGAGTTCCGCCCGCGTTGACAACCGTGCCCTGCCCACCAATACTGACTCGCCGTTCAGTAACCCCATCCGCGTTCTCCAGGAGCGGCCCCCATGACGTCCCTCTCTCCCGCTCCGCTGATCTCACTGACCTGGACGGACCACGTCACCGGCACAGAGGGCTACCTCGTCGTCGACCGGCTGGTGCGCGGTGTGTCGAGCGGGGGGCTGCGGATGAGGGAGGGCTGCAGCCTCGCGGAGGTGGCGGGACTGGCGCGTGGCATGTCGATGAAGGAGGCTCTGCACTTCGACGCCGACAACCCGGGCGCGCGCTACATCCCGCTGGGCGGCGCCAAAGGCGGCATCGACTGCGACCCGCGTGCCCCCGGCGCCTACGGGGTGCTGGTCCGCTTTCTGCGGGCGATGCGTCCCTACGTCGAGCATGTGTGGACGACAGGCGAGGACCTCGGACTCAGTCAGGACCTCGTCGACCGGGCCGCGACGGAGGCCGGGCTGGTCTCCACCGTGCAGGCGGCCTACCCCCTGCTGGACGACGAGACGGGGGCGCGGCGGCGGCTGGCGGAGGCCTTCGCCGTCACGGTCGACGGGATCGGGCTGGACGAGCTGGTCGGCGGGTGCGGGGTGGCGGAATCCGCGCTCGCCGCAATGGACCGGGCGGGTGTGCCGCACGGTGGCGCCCGTGTGTCCCTCCAGGGGTTCGGCACGATGGGCGGGGCGACGGCCCGCTTCCTCTCCCGGGCCGGGCTGACGGTCGTCGCCGTGGCGGACGTCGAGGGGACGATCGGCAACCCGGCCGGCCTGGACGTCGAGGCCCTGCTGGCCGCGCGTGACGCACACGGGACGGTGGACCGTGGGGCGCTCCGCCACGGGGATCGGGAGCTCCCGGCCGATGCCTGGCTGGCCGCCGACGCGGAGGTGCTGGTGCCGGCCGCCGTGTCGTATGCCGTGAACACCGTGAACCAGGCTGCGATCAAGGCCCGTTGGGTGGTCGAAGCGGCCAATATGCCGGTGCTCCCGGAGGCGGAATCACTGCTCGCCGGGCGCGGTGTCACGGTGCTGCCCGATGTGGTCGTCAACTCCGGTACCAACGCGTGGTGGTGGTGGACGTTGTTCGGGGACATCGGGCCCGACGCGGAGGAGGCGTTCGCTCACACCCGCCGCTCCATGCGCGCGCTCACCGACCGCGTCCTTGAACGGGCGGCGGCGGACGGCTGCACGCCGCGGACGGCCGCGCACGCGCTCGTCGCGGACCGTCTGCCGGTGATGGCCGAGCGGTTCGGCTGGTACCGGTAGGCCATCGGGCACGGGGCGCACGCCGGAGCAGCGTGTTGGTTAGGCTGGCCGCGTGACGAGAGTACGACTGAGCGTGGCGGAGCGTCGTGAGGAACTCCTGCGCGCCGCCGTCGAGCAGATCGAGGTCCGGGGCGTTTCCGCGGTCCGGATCGCCGATGTGGCGGCCGTTCTCGGGGTGAGCAATGCCCTGGTGCTCTACCACTTCTCGTCCAAGGAGAAATTGGTGGCCTCCGCGTTCGCCTACGCGGCGGAGGCCGACCTGGCCCATCTGCGGAAGCTGCTGACCCGTCGCACCAGCGCGGTCCGGCGGCTTCGAGCCGCCGTTCGCTGGTACGCGCCGACCGGTCAGGACAAGGGGTGGCGGCTGTGGATCGAGGGCTGGGCGTCCTCCCTGCGTGATCCGGTGCTGCGCGATGTGGCCGGAGATCTCGACCAGCAGTGGAAGGCGGAACTGGCCGAGGTCATCGAGGAGGGTGCTGCGGCGGGTGAGTTCCAGTGCGAGGACCCGATGTCCGTGGCCTGGCGGCTGACGGCCCTTCTGGACGGGCTGGCCGTCCAGATGACGTCGTACGCGGGTCCGCTCTCCCGGGCCACGATGCTGCAGTGGACCGAGGAGGCGCTCGCCCGCGAACTCGGTATGGACCACGCGGCACTGACCGCCTGAGACCTCCTGTGGCCCACAGGCCCATGCACCCGTGCCCGGGACCGACCGAGCGCGGTCTCATGTCCGTCAGGTCTGGCGCACCGGCGCGTAGACCTCGCCCTCGAGCCCGAAGGTCCAGGCGACGCCCTCCTTCGCGGTGCGGGTCCTGGGCGGCACCCGCAGCCAGTAGGTGCGGTGCGTACCGTCGGGCTCGGGGGTGGAGTTGACGACTTCGACCATCACCACGTCCTCGTCCCCCTCCATCGCGATGCGCCAGAGGATTCCGGTCTCGTCCCGGTGCACCGGCTTCGCGCCCGACTCGGCGAGATAGCGGTCGTATCCGTAGTACTCGAGCATCACGCGGCGCAGCTCCGCGTTCTCCTCGGCACGTATCCGCTCAGGAGTCAGGCTCGCCAGGCTGTCCAGGAACTCGACAGGCACGGGCATGCCGCGCCAGGCGTACAGGGCGAAGCCGTCACGGTAGGCGAGGGCAGGCCCGTCCCCCCGGTCGAGCCGTCCCGCCTCGTCGCGGTGAAGTGCCTCAGGCCGCTCGCTGATCACAGCGACGTGCTCGTAGGGCCACCACCAGCCGGCGTTCCTGGCGACCTCGGCCAGTCCGGTCAGCCGGTCGCCACGGCCGTCGAAGGCCGCGAGCCAGGCCGCGTCGTGCTGACCGAGTACCGCGTCCAGCATGAGAAGGCGGACGTCGGACTCGTCCTCGGGCCGCGAGGCGAGTTCGGCAACGATTCCGATGCGTATCCGCTCGGCCAGTGCGGCCGTGGTCTCCCACAACTGGGCGCCGGTGGCGGACCAGAGGGCGGACCAGCCGGCCGGGCCCAGTTCGTCGTAGATCCGGCGCCGTTCCTCCGCCCAGGGACGGGTGCGGACCTCTTCGCGCACCGAGCGTCCCGCGCCAAACAGCTTCTCCACCACCTCGACGGCGGCCTTGGGCGAGTCCGCCCAGATGATGCGCTCCGGCTCCACCAGCCCGGCCCGGCGGTAGGCGAGCCTCACCCCGTCCTCGGCCGCACCCCGGTCGGCCCCGCCCGTCGCCGCCGCCACAGCCCGCCACGCGTTCACATACTGCATCGGTACTCCCCGTCCCCTGTTCCTGTTTCCTGACCGCACATCACCGGACTCCCGGCACCAAGACCCGCACGCGCCGACGGGATCAGTCCGCGACGATACGGACCGCGCCGGGGGCGTACTCACGCTGGCGAACGACACGGAACCATCCCTTCGGCAGCGCTATCGGGGCATGCTCCTCATGGACCACGCGTCCGCCTTCGGGGAGATGGAGCAGCATCGGGCCGAACGGCCCCGCCTCCCGCATCAGCCGGCCCGGCCCCTGCACCGCGTGCGCGTGGCCGGTTACCTCGCCCAGCGCCAGGACCAGCCTCCCCCGCCCGTCGCGCAGTTCACCCGGTGCGTCGAGGAAGCGCGCGGCTACGTCGGACTCCTCGAGTGCGACCATCAGAACGTCACCCTGCCTGTACACAGACGTCTCCCCTCCGTCCCGGCACCCTTCGTGCCGACCACAGGGAGAACGCTACGAGGGGGGTCTGACAACGGCAGCCGGGCCGAGCGGCTCGGTCACGGGCCGGGTTCTGTCACCGAGAGGAGGTTCTCGCGTGCCGGGCGAACCGGCCACCCGGGCCCGGTCACGCGACTGTCAGTGGCACTTGATAAACCTTGCGGACATCAGTCGCCCCCAGTATCAGGAGCTCAGTGCCATGTCCGAAGCGGACCGTCTGCACGAGTTGCTCGGCCTTCCGGCCGTCGATTTCCGGAGCGGGACCGAGGGGACGCCCCGTCCCCCGGCCGCTGCCGCGGCCTGGCGCATCAGCGTCGACCCGTTCAACCCGGACGAAGGAGACCTCAACTGGGAGGAGGCGTTCGACGCCTTCCTCGAAGCCGTCGATCCGTCAGGCGTCGAGGCGCTCATCATCGGGCAGTGGGGTGAGTCCTACGAGGAGACATCGGCCTATCCCATCGGCCTCGTCGTCGCCGCGGCCGACCGGCTGACCTCGCTCAGGGCCGTGTTCGTCGGAGACCTCGTGGTGGAGGAGGCCGAGATCTCGTGGATCGAGCAGTCGGACGTCACCGCGCTGCTCGACGCCTTCCCGGACCTGACCCACCTCGGTGTGCGCGGCGGCACGGATCTGATATTCCCGCCCGTCAAGCACGAGTCCCTGCGGGGGCTCATCGTCGAGAGTGGCGGTCTGCCCGCGGAGGCTGTGCGGGGAATACTGGGCAGTGAACTGCCGGCGCTGGAGCATCTGGAACTCTGGCTCGGCGTCTCCGCGTACGGGGGCGACGCGGTGGTCCCCGATCTGGCACCCCTGCTCACCGGCACCCGCTTCCCACGGCTGCGCCATCTGGGTCTGCGCAACAGCGAGTTGCAGAACGAGATCGCGGCGGCGATCGGCTCGGCCCCGGTCGTGGCGCAGCTCCGCACGCTCGATCTGTCGAACGGCACGCTGGGTGACGAGGGCGCGGCCGCCCTGCTCGAGGGGCAGCCGCTCACCCATCTCACCTCGCTCGACCTGCACCACCACTTCCTCACCGAGCCGATGGAGCGCCGTGTCGCGGAGGCACTGGAGCCACACGGTGTGTCGGTCGACCTGTCCGACCGTAACGAGCCGTGGGACGGCGGTGGCGCCGAGGGCCGTTACACCGCGGTGGCGGAGTGAGCGCGCGATGACCGGCAGCGTCCACTCCCACGGCCCGACGGTCCACTCCCTGCCCCCGCAGATCCGGCCGCTGGCCCGCCTGTCCCCACCGGGCCTGCGTCGCAGCGGCTGTCCGCCCCAGCTCGTCTCCCGTGGCCGGTGGCTGTGCACCCGGGCCGGTGTCCGGGTCGGGCTCGGCCGGACGGACGACAGGGGTCCCGAGGACCACGAGGCCCGTTGTGTCGTCGGCGACGAATAGCGGGCCGCCGCGCCTCGCGGTCGTCGGTGTCCCCGCCAACCGCAGGGTCGGCCTCTTCCAGGACGCCGTGCGCGACGCCGGGCTGCCCGCCGCGCGCACGGTGTCCTGGCTGGAGGTGCTGCGCAACGAGGCGGTCTTCCTTCCGGGGGAGACCGTGCGCATCGACTCGCCCGGTGAGGACGCCGAGGTGGACCGTCTGCTGCGCGGGGGCGACGATCCGACCAGGGTCGAGGGTTCGGCCCGCTGGTACGCCCGCTTCACCTCGGCCGTACAGGAGGTGGCGCGGGCGGCCGGGGCGGCGGGTGCGGTGCTGCTGGACGGCCCCCGGGACATCGCGGTGATGTTCGACAAGCGGCTCTGCCACGGTGTACTGGACGCTTCGGGGGTTCCGGTTCCTGACTCCCCCACTTCGGGCCACGGCGCGGCCCCCGTGCGGGGATGGGCCGACGTGCGCCGGCTGATGGCTGATCACCACATGCCCAGGGTGTTCGTGAAGCCCGCACACGGCTCCTCCGCCTCGGGGGTCATAGCCCTGCAATCGGCCGGCCCGGGCAGGATCCGGGCGGCCACCTCCGTGGAGCGGGACGAGGAAGGCCGGCTGTTCAACTCGCTCCGGGTCCGCGGCTGCACGACGGAAAGCGAAGTGGGGGCCCTCGTCGACGCGCTGGCCCCGGACGGACTGCACATCGAGCGCTGGCTGCCCAAGGCCTCCCAGCGGGGGCGGGCTGCCGACCTACGGGTGGTGGTGGTCGCGGGGCGGGCGACGCATGCCGTCGTGCGCACCAGCCGGTCCCCCATGACCAATCTCCACCTGGGCGGGGCGCGCGGTGACCTGGACGAGGTGCGAGCCGCCGTCGAGACGGCGGGCGGCAGTTGGAAGGCTGCTCTGGCCGTGTGCGAGCGGGCCGCGGCCTGTTTCCCTGACACGCTGTGCGTAGGCGTCGATCTGCTGCCGGCGACCGGTTGGCGGCGTTTCGCCGTGGGCGAGGTGAACGCGTTCGGCGATCTCCTGCCGCGTCTGACCGGTCTGCCGGACAGCGGCGCCGAGGGCCTGGACACGTACGGCGCGCAGGTCGCCGCGATTCTCGCGGCTTCTTCATACGACGGCCGGTCGGGCGACGACCGCCGAAAGACAGGCCGGACCAGTGACGGCCGAGCAAGGAACGACCGTGCCATCGAAGCCATTTGATCCCGCCTATCGCTTCGCGCAGACCCTGCACGACCCGACGGCCCGCGGCGGCGAGGCCTCGGGCCCCGACATGAACGCGGTCGTGGGCAGCCACGATCTGCTGCTCGTCACCCTGGACACCCTGCGGTTCGACGTGGCCGAGGAACTGGCCGCTGCCGGGCGCATCCCGAATCTGGTACGGCACCTCCCCGGCGGAGTCTGGGAGAAACGGCACGCGCCGGGCAGCTTCACCTACGCGTCCCACCAGGCGATCTTCGCCGGTTTCCTGCCGACGCCTGCCGCGCCCGGACCTCATCCACGGCTCTTCGCGGCCCGCTTCGCGGGGAGTGAGTCGACCGCCGACGGCACCTTCGTCCACGAAACACCCGACCTCCTCTCCGGCCTCGCCGCCGTGGGCTATCGCACCGTGTGCATCGGCGGTGTGGGCTTCTTCAACCGCCGCCCACCGCTCGGCTCGGTGCTGCCCGGCATGTTCCAGGAGAGCCACTGGGAGTGGGAGTTCGGTGTGGCTTCTCCGACGTCCTTCGAGGCGCAGGTCTCACGCGCGGAGCGGATCGTCGCGGAACTCCCCGCGGACCAGAGGCTTCTGCTCTTCGTGAACGTGTCCGCACTGCACCAGCCCAACTGGTTCCACCTTCCCGGCGCCACCGCCGACGCGGGTGACTCCAGGGCCACCCACGCCGCGGCCCTGGAGTACGTGGACCGGCACATCGGGCGCCTCTTCGCGGCAGCGAGCAGCCGCCGCAGGTGCTTCGCCATCGTCTGCTCCGATCACGGAACTGCGTACGGCGACGACGGCTACACCGGCCACCGGATCGGTCACGAGGCCGTCTGGACCGTGCCCTATGCCCACTTCTTCCTCGAACCGGGGGCGACCCGATGACCGGCACCACCCACAGCACCGGCCCGTACCGCAGCTACGTGTACGCCTACCCGCACAAGACCGCCTACCGTCCGCTCGACGGCCACCCCGCCGGCCGTCCGCTGCTCAGGGAGCTCTGGGCGGCGGAGCGCAAGGACGCGCTCTCCCTCTACCTCCACATACCGTTCTGCGAGGTCCGCTGCGGCTTCTGCAATCTGTTCACCCGGATCGGCGCCCCCGAGGAGCTGACCACTCGTTATCTGGACGCGCTCGACCGGCAGGCCACTGCGGTCCGGGACGCCCTGGGTGACGACGAGCCGGTGCGCTTCGCCGCCGCGGCGTTCGGCGGCGGCACCCCCACCTTCCTCACCGCCGGTGAGCTGGAGCGCCTCTGCGACATCGCGGAGAAGCGGATGGGCGCCGATCTGAGCGCGGTGCCCCTGTCCGTCGAGACCTCTCCGTCGACGGCGACGGCGGACCGGCTGGCCGTGCTGGCCGCCCGGGGCACCACCCGGATCAGCATCGGTGTGCAGAGCTTCGTGGATGCCGAGGCCAGGGCCGCGGTGCGTCCGCAGCACCGCTCCGCGGTGGAGGCGGCACTCGGCCGGATCCGCGATGCCCGCATCCCGGTCCTCAACATCGACCTGATCTACGGCATCGAGGGTCAGACCTCGGCGAGTTGGCGTACCTCGCTCGACGCAGCCCTGGCCTGGAGCCCGGAGGAGCTGTATCTCTACCCGCTGTACGTCCGCCCCCTGACCGGTCTCGGGCGGCTGGGCACCGGAGCACAGCGGGCGGAGGGCCAGGAACCGGAGGGGCAGGAACCGGAGGGGCAGGACACCGCTTGGGACGAACAGCGGCTGCGTCTGTACCGAGAGGGCCGCGACCATCTGCTGGCCCGTGGCTACGAGCAGGTGTCGATGCGGATGTTCCGCCGCGCGGACGCCCGGCACGCGGGCCCCGACGACTACGCGTGCCAGACCGACGGCATGATCGGACTGGGCTGCGGCGCCCGCTCGTACACCTCTTCCCTCCACTACTCCTTCGACTACGCGGTGGAGATGCGGGAGATCCGGGGCATCATCGACGGCTTCACCACCACGGCGGACTTCTCCAGGGCGGAGGTCGGCCGGTACGTGGACGGCGGGGAGGCGCGCCGACGACACCTCCTGCAGTCGCTCCTCCAGGCCGAGGGTCTGCGGCCCGCCGAGTACCGTGAGCGCTTCGGGACGGATCCGTCCGAGGACTTCCCCGCCGAGCTGGAGCTCTTCCGCGGACGCGGCTGGCTGGACGATCCGGCGGCCCCTGCCCTGCTGCGCCTCTCCCCCGAGGGGCTGGCGCACTCCGACGCCCTGGGCCCGGAGTTGTTCTCCCCCGCGGTGCGGGCCGCGATGGCCGCTTACGAAGCGAAATGAGCGAGCTGGTGAACATGGACCTGACGATCCTCTACCGCGGCCCGCTGGCCTCGTGCGACTACGACTGCCCCTACTGCCCCTTCGCCAAGCGACGGGACACCGGGGAGCAGCTGCGGTCCGACCGTGCCGCCCTGGAGCGGTTCACCACGTGGGCCGCCGCGCAGACCGGCGACCGGCTCTCTGTGCTGTTCACCCCGTGGGGCGAGGGACTGGTGCGGTCCTGGTACCGGAGGGCGCTCGTCGAGCTGTCGCGGCTGCCGCACATCGGCAGGGTCGCCATCCAGACCAACCTCAGCGGCCGGACCGACTGGCTGGCGGACGCGGAGCGCCACAAGGTCGCGCTGTGGTGCACCTACCACCCCGGGCAGACGCCGTACGAGCGCTTCCTCGGCCGGTGTCGGAAGCTGACGGCCCTGGGGGTGCGGTACAGCGTGGGGATCGTCGGGCTCGACGAGCATCTGGAGGAGGCCCGTCGACTGCGCTCCGCGTTGCCGCCCGAGGTGTATCTCTGGGTCAACGCCGCCGAGGGGCGGACCTACACGGATGAGCAGGCGGCCCGCTGGACGGACCTGGACCCGCTGTTCCCGTACAGCAGGCATCCGCACCGCTCGGCCGGGCTGCCCTGCCGGACCGGGGAGTCCGTCGTCTCGGTGGACGGTGACGGGACGGTGCGCCGCTGTCATTTCGTCCGTGCCGAGCTGGGCAATCTGTACGACGGCAGCTACCGGGACTCGCTCGGCCCGCGCAGCTGTCCGCGGGACGTGTGCGACTGCCACATCGGCTATGTGCACCTGGAGACGCTGCCATTGTACGACGTCTTCGCGGGCGGCGTGCTGGAGCGGATACCCACCCGTCCGGTGCGGATACCCGCTCCGGACGGGCTCGCGCCACCCACCCCGGACGGGCTCGCGCCCCCGGCCCCGGACGGGCTGGTGTCCCCGGCCCCCGCCAGGCGCCCCCTGCCCTTCGTGACCCGCTGAGCAGTCGCCGGGGAGTGTCCGGGAGCAGCCGGCAGCCGACGCCCGGTCAGAGCGGCAGGAGGTCGGGGCGCTTGGCCGCGACGTGGTCCCCGGAGGACTCCCCACGCAGCCGGCGGCCGATCCACGGGACGAGATACTCACGCGCCCACTGGATGTCGTCACGCCGCACCTCGAGCGCGCCGCGATGTACCTGCGGGGGCCACACCTGGTCGGGGTCTGCGGGCACGTCGAGGCCGAGGACCTGGGCGGCGCGCAGCGCGACCCGGGTGTGCCCCTCCGCAGAGAGGTGCAGCCGGTCGTTGTCCCAGGCACGCCTGTCCTGCACGGACCGCAGGGACCACAGGTCCAGCACGGGGCAGTCGTAGCGGTCCGCGATGGACCGCACATGAGCGGTGTACATGGCGATCTTGCCCCGCAGGTGCTTCAGCACGGGGATGCCCCGGGTGTCGAAGCCGGTGGTGACCATGACGGTGCCGACCGTCTGTGTCAGCTCCGCGACCGCACGCTCGACTCGCTCCGCCACGTCGTCCGGGTCGGAACCAGGACGGAGGATGTCGTTGCCGCCCGCGCAGAAGCTCACCAGATCCGGTGCCAGCTCCTTGGCGCGGGGGACCTGTTCCTCGACTATCTGGTCGAGGAGGCGTCCTCGTACGGCGAGATTGGCGTAACGGAAGTTCCCGTGCGGGTCGTCCGGGGGGCCGACCACCGCATCCGGGACCGGGAGCTGGTCCGCGAGGAGGACCGCGAACCGGTCCGCCCAGCCGAGGAGCGTCCCGCCGGGGCCGGGGTCTCCGACGCCCTCGGTGAAGCTGTCGCCGATCGCCGCGTACGACCCGATGATGCCTCGTTGTCTGTTTCTCGAATCGTCTGCCACAAGGGCTTATCCTGCACCCTCGAATGTGACCTACGCGACCGTAATAAGGGGTTGACGGGTGGTGAGAAAGACCACCTGGTCAGTTTTTGGTAAAGCCGGAATAAGCCCAGGTCCAGGCGGACGCGGGCGCGCACGTGGTGGGCCCCAGCGGCATGATGGACGGCCAGGTCGGGGTGATCCGCGACGCGCTG
>NZ_JBEXYB010000040.1:0-72252 GCF_040630715.1 Streptomyces sp. NPDC005752
TCCGATCGCCGGAGGCTCGACGGGGTGCGGCATGAGGTCCCAGCCGGTGATCTCCGCGGGGTCGACACCCGCCTCCTCGGCGACGACGGCGATCCGCCGGGCCCGCGCCGCCGGTAGTCTGCGTCCTCATGATGCGCGCCTGGACCCTGCCGATGCTGCTCACCGCCTGCGGCTTGCTCGTCGCGACGACGTCGGCCCTCAGGGGGTCCGTCGGGACTGCCGCCGCACTCCTGCTCCTGTTCGTCCTGCTCGCGGTCCTGAACTCGCCACTGGCGTTCCCGCGGTCGATCGACGCGGCCGAGGCGCTGCGCCGGAGCGCGGCCGACGGAAGGCCGGTCGTCTACTGGCGAGCGGGCTGCCGGTACTGCCTGCGTCTGCGGTTCCGGCTGGGCCGCGGTGCCCGGCGGCTGCACTGGGTCGACATCTGGCACGACCCGGCGGGGGCAGCGGCGGTGCGGGCGGCCAACGACGGCGACGAGACCGTGCCGACCGTCGTGGTGGCCGGTCGGCCGTACGTCAACCCCGACCCCGCGTGGCTGCGCGGACAGCTTCCGCCGTCCGCCTGACGCCACGTCAGGCGAGTCGCTCCACCACCCGGAAGCGCTCCGCGACGATCATCGTGTCGTCGTCCACGGTGAACTGCGGGTCCCCCAGCGCCTCCCGCATCTCCCCGCTGTGCCAGAACCTCTCGTGTCCCGCCCGCCACTCGGCCACCGAGGTGTAGCCCTCGCCCTCGTCCTGAGCGTGCCGCAGGCCGACCGATCCGAGGGGCAGGACCCGGACATCCGTCAGTTCGATCACGGCGACCTCCCGGCCGTCGGAGTCGATGAGAGCGGACCGCTCGCCCACCGGCGGGAGCTCCTCCCGCTCCACCTCGTACTCCAGGAGCAGTCCGGAGGTGCAGACCTTCTCCCCCGAGAGCACGGCCGCCACGAGCTTGTCGCGCAGGGGACCGGGAAACGCGAGAAGGAAGGGCTTGAGCGGTTCACGGTTCTCCATGGCGGCAGTGTGGCACGCGTCACGCCCTCGCGGCCCGTCGCCCCGGTGGACGGCTCGCGAGCGGGTCGGGCCGCTGACGCGGTCCCTCGACTGCGCTGCGCGTGGACGTGGTTGCGGCCCGGGGTCGACGCTCCCGCCGACGTCTCCGCCTCCGCCGCCCCTGGTGAAGGACGGCCGCGGATGTTCGAATGAGCGGGTGAACCCTTCCCTCAGCGACGGGTCCTCCCCCGAGGACGCCGGCGCGCCCGTCGGCCGCCGCCTGGTCCTGGCCATGCTCGGCCTCGGAGCCGCCGGGGTGGCGGCCGCCCCTGTTCTGCAGCGCGCACTGGAGAGCGGTCTGGGCGCCGTCGCCGACAAGGACCCCACCGGACTCACCGGTCTGCTCCCCAACGGCGGCGGCTTCCGCTACTACTCCGTCACCACGTCCGTCCGCAAGAGGACCGCCGCCGACTACCGCCTCACGGTGGACGGCATGGTCGACCACCCGGCCACCCACACGCTCGACTCCCTGAAGGCGCTACCGCAGACCCGTGTCGTGCGTGACGTCCAGTGTGTGACGGGCTGGCGCGTGCCGGAGACCCCGTTCGAGGGGGTCCGGCTCTCCACGCTGCTCGACGCGGCCGGTGTCGGGCCCGGAGCGAAGGCGGTCCGGTTCACCTGCTTCGACGGTGCCTACAGCGAGAGCCTGACCCTGGAACAGGCCCGCCGCGACGACGTCCTGGTCGCGCTGCGCATGCGGGACGAGCCGCTGGCCCACGCCCATGGCGGCCCGGTGCGTCTCTACGTCGCACCCATGTACTTCTACAAGTCCGCGAAATGGCTCTCCGGGATCACCGTCACCGACTCCGTGCGCCCCGGCTACTGGGAGGAGCTCGGCTATGACGTCGACGCCTGGGTCGGCCGGTCCAACGGCCGCGACGACGCCCCCACCGTCTGAACCCTCCCCGAGGGTCCTGCGTTTCACCACGGCCGAACGCTGGGTGCACCGCGCCACCGCCTGGCTGGTGCTGCTCTGCGTCGCGACGGCTGCCTGCCTGTACGTCCCCGAACTCGCGGAGCTCGTCGGCCGCCGCCACCTCGTGGTGACCGTGCACGAATGGTCCGGGCTGCTCGTTCCCGTACCCCTGCTGGCCGGACTCCTCTCCCGGGCCCTGCGCGCCGACCTGTCCCGGCTCAACCGCTTCGGGCCGCACGACCGGCGGTGGCTGCGGGCGGTCCTGCGCCGCGACCGTGCGCCGGGATCGCGCCCGTCCGGGAAGTTCAACGCGGGCCAGAAGCTCTACGCCTCGTGGATCGCGGGTGCCGTGCTCGTGATGCTCGGCACGGGGCTGCTGATGTGGTTCACCGGGCTCGCCCCGCTGGTGTGGCGCACGGGTGCGACCTTCGTGCACGACTGGCTGGCCCTCGCGATCGGTGTCGTCCTCGTCGGCCACATGGCGAAGGCGCTCGCCGACCCGGAGGCACGCCGTGGCATGCGCACCGGATCGGTCGAGCGCCTGTGGGCCCGTTCCGAGCACCCGTTGTGGCGGGAACCGGAGGAGTGACGCCGGCTACAACACCAGCGACAGCAGCAGGATGAAGGCCAGCGAGACGATGGAGATGATGGTCTCCATCACCGACCAGGTCTTGATCGTCTGCGGGACGTCCATGCCGAAGTACTCCTTCACCAGCCAGAACCCCGCGTCGTTGACGTGGCTGAAGAAGAGCGAACCCGCACCGACCGCGAGGACGAGCAGCGCCGCGTGGGACGTGGACATGTCGGCGGCCAGCGGGGCGACCAGGCCGGCCGCGGAGATGGTGGCCACGGTCGCGGAGCCGGTCGCCAGCCGTATCGCCACGGCGATCAGCCAGCCGAGCAGCAGGGCGGGGATCGACCAGTTCTCGGAGAACTCCAGGATCATCTGACCCACACCGGCGTCGATGAGGGTCTGCTTGAAGCCGCCGCCCGCACCCACGATCAGCAGGATGCCCGCGATCGGGGCCAGCGACTTCTCGACGGTGCCGGCGAGACGGCCCTTGGTGAAGCCGGCCGCGCGGCCCAGGGTGAACATGCCGACGATGACGGCGGCGAGCAGCGCGATCAGCGGCGAGCCGATGACGTCGGTGACCCGCTGGACCTGGTTCTCAGGGTCGTCCACCACGATGTCGACGAGCGCCTTGACGAGCATCAGCACGACGGGCAGCAGGATCGTCGCCAGGGTCGCCCCGAAGCTGGGACGGCGGTCCAGGTCCTCGGACGGGCGCTGCGGGATCATCTTCTCCGGCGCCTCGATGTCCACCCAGCGGGCGGCGTAGCGGGAGAAGACCGGGCCCGCAATGATCACGGTCGGAATGGCCACCAGCACACCGAGTGCCAGGGTGACGCCCAGGTTCGCGCCGAGGGCGTCGATCGCCACCAGCGGGCCGGGGTGCGGGGGGATCAGCCCGTGCATCACGGAGAGACCGGCGAGTGCGGGGATGCCGATCCGCATCAGGGAGTAGTTGCCGCGCTTGGCGACGAGCAGCACCACCGGAATCATCAGCACGATTCCGACCTCGAAGAACAACGGAAGCCCGATGATCGAGGCGATCAGGACCATCGCCCACGGCATGGCCCGCCCGCTCGCCTTCGCGAGGATCGTGTCGACGATCTGGTCGGCGCCGCCGGAGTCGGCGAGCAGCTTGCCCAGGATGGCGCCCAGGGCGATGAGGACACCGACACCCGCGACGGTCGAACCGAGACCCGCGGTGAAGCTGGTGATCGTCTTCGCCGGGTTGGCCCCGGCGAACGAACCGAGCGCGAGCGAGCCGATGGTCAACGCGAGGAACGCGTGCATCTTGAGCTTGGTGATGAGCAGGACGATGACTGCGATGCCCGCCAGGACGGCGATGCCCAGCTGTGCGTTGCCGGCCGAAGTGATGGGTTCGACGGCGTCCGCTGCCAACATCTCGACGCTGAGACTGGTCACGGTGGTGATCCTTAGTTCGCGAGCCGGCGCAGCGCGGCGACGGCTCGGTCGGTGATTTCCTCAGGGGTGCCGGACACGTCGACGGAGACGCCGGCCTCGTCCTCCTGCAGCGGCTGCAGGGTCGCGAACTGGGAGTCCAGCAGTGCGGTCGGCATGAAGTGGCCCTTGCGGTCAGCCATACGCCGCTCGATGAGGGCCCGGTCGCCGGTCAGATGCAGGAAGACGGCACCGGGGGCCTCGGCGCGCAGCCGGTCGCGGTAGGCGCGCTTGAGCGCCGAACTGCTGACGACGCCGCCGAGCTCCGCCCGGCCGTGTGCCCACTGCCCGATGGCGTCGAGCCACGGCCAGCGGTCGTCGTCGTCCAGCGGCGTACCCGCCGACATCTTGGCGATGTTGGCCGGCGGGTGGAAGTCGTCGCCCTCGGCGTAGGGGACGCCGAGGGCGTCTGCGAGCAGGGGGCCGATCGTGGTCTTGCCGGTCCCTGCTACGCCCATCACCACGACGACGTGGGGGGTGCTCATTAGTGCCTCGCTGTCTTCATCGACATCGGTCCGTCGACATCGGTCCGTCGCGCTACTGAAACCCATTACATACGACTTATTCAAGAGGCTGTGACATAAACGTCGTACTTTTCCTTCCCTCGGGCCGCCCCGTAGGCTTGCGGGCATGACCACACCTGCTCAGGGGCTCCATACACATGTGCTGGACACCCTGGGCCTGGAGATCGCGGCGGGTGACTCACCGCCCGGCCTGGTCCTGCGGACCGACGAGCTCGCCCAGCGCTTCGACGTGTCACGCACCGTCGTACGCGAAGTGGTCCGCGTCCTGGAATCCATGCACCTGGTCGAGTCCCGGCGCCGGGTCGGGGTCACCGTGCGGCCCACCGAGGAGTGGAACGTCTACGACCCCCAGGTCATCCGCTGGCGGCTCGCGGGCTCCGACCGGCCCCGGCAGCTGCGCTCCCTGACCGTGCTGCGGTCCGCCGTGGAACCCGTCGCCGCGGGTCTCGCGGCCCGGCACGCCACCGCCGAGCAGTGCGCCGCGCTCACGGAGTGCGCCCTCGGGATGGTCGCGACCTCGCGCGGCCAGCAGCTGGAGGGCTACCTCCGGCACGACATCGCCTTCCACCGCATCGTGCTCAACGCCTCCGGCAACGAGATGTTCGCGCGGCTCGGTGACGTCGTCGCCGAGGTCCTCGCCGGGCGTACCCACCACCAGGTGATGTTCGAGGACCCGGACCCCGCCGCCGTCACACTCCACGTACGGCTCGCCGAAGCCGTACGCGAAGGCGACGCCCAGGGAGCGGAGGGGCTGACCAAGGAGATCGCGGTCGGCGCCCTGCACGAACTGGACGTACTGGCCCCGTGAAGCGCTCCCCGCCCGGGTACGGTGGACGCGTTCGATCTTTGGGATGACGGGGCAGTCGGAATGGGAGACCACGGCATGGCGCAGCAGGTACGAGGGGTCATCGCACCGGGGAAGAACGAGCCCGTGCGGGTCGAGACGATCCTGGTGCCCGACCCCGGCCCCGGTGAGGCCGTGGTCAAGATCCAGGCGTGCGGCGTCTGCCACACCGACCTGCACTACAAGCAGGGCGGCATCAACGACGACTTCCCCTTCCTGCTCGGCCACGAGGCCGCGGGTGTCGTGGAGTCCGTCGGCGAGGGCGTCACCGACGTCGTCCCGGGTGACTTCGTCGTCCTCAACTGGCGTGCGGTGTGCGGCCAGTGCCGTGCCTGTCTGCGCGGCCGGCCGTGGTACTGCTTCGACACCCACAACGCCAAGCAGAAGATGACCCTCCTGGACGGCACGGAGCTCTCCCCGGCGCTCGGCATCGGCGCGTTCGCGGAGAAGACCCTCGTCGCCGCCGGCCAGTGCACCAAGGTCGACCCCGAGGTCTCCCCGGCGGTCGCCGGACTGCTCGGCTGCGGAGTCATGGCGGGCATCGGCGCCGCGATCAACACCGGCCAGGTCGGCCGCGGCGACTCCGTCGCCGTCATCGGCTGCGGCGGCGTCGGCGACGCGGCGATCGCCGGGGCCCGGCTCGCGGGCGCGGCGAAGATCATCGCGGTCGACATCGACGACCGCAAGCTGGAGACGGCGAAGAAGATGGGCGCCACCCACACCGTCAACTCCCGCTCCGACGACCCGGTCGAGGCGATCCGCGCCCTGACCGACGGCAACGGCGCCGACGTCGTCATCGAGGCCGTCGGTCACCCGGAGACGTACAAGCAGGCCTTCTACGCCCGGGACCTCGCCGGCACCGTCGTCCTCGTCGGTGTGCCCACACCCGAGATGCAGCTCGAACTCCCGCTCCTGGACGTGTTCGGGCGCGGCGGCTCGCTCAAGTCCTCCTGGTACGGCGACTGCCTGCCCTCGCGCGACTTCCCGATGCTCATCGACCTGCACCAGCAGGGGCGCCTCGACCTGGGTGCCTTCGTCACCGAGACCATCCAGCTCGACGAGATCGAGCAGGCCTTCGCCCGGATGCACGACGGTGACATCCTGCGCTCGGTGGTGATCCTCTGATGGCCGCCCGCATCGACCACCTGGTCACCTCCGGCACCTTCGCCCTCGACGGCGGCGAGTGGGACGTCGACAACAACGTCTGGATCGTCGGCGACGACACCGAGGCCGTCGTCATCGACGCGGCCCACGACGCCGCGGCCATCGAGGCCGCGCTCGGCGGCCGTACGCTGCGCGCGATCATCTGCACCCACGCGCACAACGACCACATCGACGCCGCCCCGGCCCTCGCCGCCGCGACCGGTGCGCCGATCCTGCTGCACCCGGACGACCTGCCGCTCTGGGAGCAGACCCACCCGGACCGCGCCCCCGACGCCGAACTGGCCGACGGCCAGGAACTGGAGATCGCGGGAACGCGCCTGACGGTCATGCACACGCCGGGTCATGCCCCGGGCGCGGTCTGCCTCCACGCTCCAGAGCTGGGCACCGTCTTCACCGGAGACACCCTCTTCCAGGGCGGGCCCGGCGCCACCGGACGGTCCTTCTCCCACTTCCCGACGATCATCGACTCGATCAGGGACCGGCTGCTCGCCCTCCCGCCGGAGACCAGCGTCCGCACCGGCCACGGCGACTCCACCACCATCGGCGCGGAGGCGCCACAGCTACAGGACTGGATCGCCCGCGGCCACTGACCGCGGCCGGTTTCACCGGTCCGGCCACGCGGAGAGCCGCAGTCCGCTCCTGAAGCGGTGCGGCTCACCCGTGACCGGGTCGGTGAACTCCAGTACGCCCGCGAGCAGCTGCAAGGGGTTCGCGTAGTCCTCCCGCTCCGGTTCCGGCCGCACCACCGGATAGACCGGATCGTTCACCAGCGGCAGCCCCAGGGCGTTCATGTGCACCCGCAGCTGATGTGTGCGGCCGGTGGCGGGCCGCAGCCGGTAGCGGCCGAAGGCGCCCCGGTGCTCCAGCAGTTCGACCCGGCTCTCGCTGTTCGGGGCCCCCGGCTCCTCGCGCGCGGCGATGACCCCGCGCTCCTTGACGATTCTGCTCCGCACCGTGCGGGGAAGCGTGAGCTCCGGGTCGTACGGCGCCACCGCCTCGTACTCCTTGCGTACCAGCCGGTCCCGGAACAGCGTCTGGTAGGCGCCCCGGTCCTCGGCCCGTACGACACAGAGCACCAGCCCCGCCGTCAGCCGGTCCAGCCGGTGCGCGGGCTGCAGTTGCGGCAGCTCCAGCTCCCGGCGCAGCCGGGCGGTCAGGGTCTCGGTGATGTGCCGGCCGCGCGGGGTGGTGCTGAGGAAGTGCGGCTTGTCGGCGATGAGGAGGTGCTCGTCGCGGTGGACCACACCGACCGGGAAGGGCACGGGCTCCTCCGGTGCGAAATCCCGGTGGAACCAGAGGAACCGGCCTGCCGTGTACGGCTCTTCGCCTCCCACGGCCCCGCCGTCGGCCCCGACGAACAGCCCTTCGGAGAGCATCGTGTCCACCCGCCGCGCCCCCACCGCCCCCGCGAACCGGTCCTGCAGGTGGTCCCGTACGCACGCCCAGGCGCCGTCGGGATCCTCCGGCAGCCTCACCCGCACCGGATCGATCCCGTCCCGCTGGGGGAGCGGGGCGGCGGGGGGCTTCGCCCGGCCTCTCATCGCCATCGGTCCTTGTCGCCGGAGGGGGCCCGGAACGGACGGGCAGGATCCCCCATCATCCCATCGGGCGGGCTCCCGGCAGCCGCTCGTACTCCTCCCGCATGACGGGAGGCACCGTTCCGTGCCGGGTGCCCTCCGGGAGGGCGTGACCGGTGGACACCGGCCACCGGGGAAACAGAAAAAACCCCAGATGAACTGGGGTTCTTCGCTGGTGTCCGAGGGGGGACTTGAACCCCCACGCCCGATAAAGGGCACTAGCACCTCAAGCTAGCGCGTCTGCCATTCCGCCACCCGGACCGGGTGTGTCTTCCTGGGCCCTGCCCGTTCCGACGTGGAAAACCATAGCAAACATTCGGGGGTGCTCGATCACGCCCCCGGCACCGGCAGACGCATGACGAGCGCCGGGCGGCCTTGGGTGCGCGGCGCCGGCGCGCGAGGATGAGAGGGAGCACCACCGCGACAGTGGAAGGAAGCAGCGTGAGCGAGACCAACACGGACCGGGCCGGGATCGGCGAGAGGGCCGAGAGCGAGGTCGTGGACCTCTGTCGTGACCTGATCCGGATCGACACCAGTAACTACGGCGACCACTCGGGCCCCGGGGAGCGTGCCGCCGCCGAGTACATCGCCGAGAAGCTCGCCGAGGTCGGGCTCGAGCCGAAGATCATCGAGTCGCACAAGGGGCGCGCCTCCACCGTGGCCCGGATCGAGGGAGAGGACCCCTCCAAGCCGGCGCTGCTGATCCACGGGCACACCGACGTCGTGCCGGCCAACGCGGCGGACTGGACGCACGATCCGTTCTCCGGCGAGATCGCCGACGGGTGCGTGTGGGGCCGGGGCGCCGTCGACATGAAGGACATGGACGCGATGACCCTCGCGGTCGTACGCGACCGGATGCGCAGCGGCCGCAAGCCCCCGCGCGACATCGTCCTCGCGTTCCTCGCCGACGAGGAGGCGGGCGGGACGTACGGGGCGCGCCATCTCGTCGACCACCACCGGGACCTCTTCGACGGCGTCACCGAGGCGATCGGAGAGGTCGGCGGGTTCTCCTTCACCGTGAACGAGAACCTGCGCCTCTATCTGGTGGAGACCGCGCAGAAGGGCATGCACTGGATGCGGCTCACCGTGGACGGCACCGCCGGGCACGGCTCGATGACCAACGACGACAACGCCATCACCGAGCTCTGCGAGGCCGTCGGCCGGCTCGGCCGCCACACGTGGCCGGTCAGGGTGACCAAGACCGTACGGTCGTTCCTCGACGAGCTGTCCGACGCGCTCGGCACCCCGCTCGACCCGGAGGACATGGAGGCCACGCTCGCCAAGCTCGGCGGGATCGCCAAGATGATCGGCGCGACCCTGCGCAACTCCGCCGCTCCCACCATGCTCGGCGCCGGCTACAAGGTGAACGTGATTCCCGGGCAGGCCACCGCGCACGTGGACGGCCGCTTCCTGCCCGGCTACGAGGAGGAGTTCCTGACGGACCTCGACCGGATCCTCGGGCCCCGGGTGAAGCGCGAGGACGTGCACGGGGACAAGGCCCTGGAGACCGGCTTCGACGGTTCCCTCGTGGACGCGATGCAGATCGCGCTGAAGGCCGAGGACCCCATCGCGCGTGCCGTGCCCTACATGCTCTCGGGCGGCACCGACGCGAAGTCCTTCGACGACCTCGGCATTCGCTGCTTCGGCTTCGCCCCCCTCAAGCTGCCGCCGGAGCTGGACTTCGCCGGGATGTTCCACGGCGTGGACGAGCGGGTCCCGGTCGACGGCCTGAAGTTCGGAGCCCGGGTGCTCGACCGGTTCATCGACCACTCCTGACCCTGTGAACAGCCGTATTCGACAGCCTGTGCGTACTCACTGGAAAGGGTGAAAGAGATCGTCTACTCGTAGCCCCCTTACTCCCTCCTCGTTGCTCATCATGCGGTCCGCGGCTGGGACCGCGCTTGTCAACGAGGAGGAATCATGATCAAGAAGGTCGTCGCAATCGCGGCTGCTACCGGTGGTCTCGTGCTCGCTGGTGCGGGTATGGCTTCCGCCGACGCCGGCGCCCAGGGTGCCGCCATCGGCAGCCCCGGCGTGCTCTCGGGCAACGTCGTCCAGGTGCCGGTCCACGTTCCGGTGAACGTGTGCGGCAACACCGTTTCCGTGATCGGGCTGCTGAACCCCGCCTTCGGCAACACCTGCGTCAACGCGTGACGATGCGCGTCAACCCGTGAGGGTTTGAGTCCGGTCGGCCCCGGAGTGTGTGCCATGCACTCCGGGGCCGCTGGGCATTGGGTCCCGGCGCGGGTTGCGCCGGGGTATTTCGGTAGGCAGAAGGCAGGAAAGCAACCTATGCGACAGGTCACACGCAAAGGCCTGATCACCATGGCGGCGGCGGGTGGAGTGCTCGCGCTCGGTGGCGGATACGCGCACGCCGACGCCGGTGCCGCAGGCGCCGCGTCGGGTTCACCGGGAGTGCTCTCGGGGAACTCGATCCAGGTCCCGATCGACGTACCCGTCAACGTGTGCGGAAACTCCGTGGACGTCGGCGGTCTGCTCAATCCCGCGAGCGGAAACGACTGCGGAAACGGATCTTCGAGGTCCGGACACGCGTACACCTCGGACGGTGGCTCCTCCTCCGGTCGCGGCTCCGACGGCCGGGCGTCCGGGCACGTGGACGCGCGCGACGGCGGGAGCCGGGCGTCAGGGCATCAGGACGCCCGTGAGAGCGGGGCGGGGACGGGCAGGCACCGTGCTCCCGGCACCTCGGCCCACGCCGAGACGACCGGATCCCCGGGAATCCTCTCCGGGAACCAGGTGCAGGCGCCGGTCGAGATCCCCTTGAACGTCTGCGGCAACAGCATCACCGTCGGCGGACTGCTCAACCCGGTCTTCGGCAACAACTGCGAGAACGACTCGGAGGCGGTCCCGCCTCCCGTCGTGCCGCAGACTCCGCACACCCCGGAGAAGCCGGCCACGCCCGACGCTCCCCCGGCTCCCGAGACCCAGCTCGTGGCGGGCGAGCAGCTCGCCCACACCGGTGGGGGCGGGCTCGACCTGCTCATCCCGGCGAGCGCGGGCCTGCTGCTCGCGGGTGCGGGCACGGTCCTGTACCGACGTTCGCGTAGCGCCGCGTAGCGCCTTCGCCACATCGGGTACGACGAGCGGGTTCCGCACACGCGGGACCCGCTCCGTGCTACCAGGTGGGCCGGAGCTGGCGGATGATGCGGCGGCGCAGCCGTACCCGGCGGCTGCCGTCACAGCGCAGCGTCAGCCGGTCCAACTCCCAGTGCCCGTACTCGGCATGGTCGGTCAGCAGGCGGGCCGCCTCCTTGCGGGACACCCCGCGCGGCACGTACACGTCGATAAATTCGTATTCCGGCATCGCATCTATTGTGCGGGCAGACCCCCGGTACGGATAGCGTCTGTCCTATGTCTGATGCTGCGCAGCCCACCGCTGCCGAGGTACGCGCCGCCGCCGATGCAGTCAGAACCGCGCTCGACCGCCACCTCCAGGCGGTCGAACGCCGTACCGGGGACGACGACCCCGCTGTCTCCGACGCGTTCAACGCACTGGCCGCCGCCGCCGAGGTCTACGACGAACTGCTCTACGACCGCTACGACGAAGTCACCCCCTTCGAGATCCCGGCCGCGCAGGACTCCCTCCCGCCCTATGCGGGCCCGGAGGAGCCGCATGCCGTCAGCGTGCTGATCAGGCGCGACTACGCGGTGGCGGAGCCCGCGCGGCTGCTCGCCCAGGCACAGCGGCTCGCCGACGTCGATCCGGACGGGGACGGACTGCCGGCCGCCGGGGTGCACGCCGCGCTGGGAGCGGTGTTCGGCGAGTACGAGGCGGACGAAATCGCCTCCCGGCACCAGGAGTTCGGCCTCGAGGAGGGGGACTCCACCCTCTGGGTCTCCGCCGTGGAGGAGCTACCCGAGCCGGGGGAGTGGCTCGCGGCGCCGTTCGACGAGGCCGATCCCGCGATGGTGGTCTGCCGCTTCGACGTCAGCGCGGTCTTCGACGAGGAGGACGAGCTGGAGGGGGACCCCGACGGCCTCGTCGCGGAACGCTCCTGACCCTCCCGTCCGACGGCCCCGGCGCGCAGCGCACCGGGGCCGTCGGCCTGCTCGGGAGCCCTCCGCGGACGCGCTACGAGGCGTCCGGAGTGGGCAGCGCCTCCAGCAGGGGCCTCAGCCGGGTCGTCCGCTCCTGTGCCGGGACCTCGGCCACCGCACGCGGCAGGGCCTGGTCCACGCCGTGCACCACGGACAGGTGCCGCTCGCCACGGCTGAACGCCGTGTACACCCAGGGCCTGCTGAGCCCTTGCGCCGCGTCGCCGGGCAGCACGACGACCGCGGCCGGCCAGCGCATCCCCGCCGCCTGATGGGCGCTGAGCGCCCAGCCGTGGCGCACCGATGCCTCCACCCGTTCCTGAGGTACGACGACGGACGTGCCCGAGCAGTCCAGGTGCAGGCCGTCGGCGTCGGCCGAGACGACCGAGCCGGGCACCACCCTGCCCGGTGCCGGGACGTGGACCACGCGGTCGCCGGGGTCGAAGCCGCCGAATCGGCCCGGCCCCGGATTCAGGCGCTGTTTGAGTGCCGCGTTCAGAGCCGTCGTGCCCGCCGTACCGCCGTGCCCGACCGTGATGACCTGCGTGTCGGCGGAAGGGACACCGATGGCGCGCGGCACCGAGTCGGCCACCAGCTGGACCGTGCGGTGGACGGCCTCGCCCGCCTCACGGACGGGCACGATCACCACTTCCCTGCCGGGTGCCTCGACCTGGGGGAGCTCGCCGATGCCGATGCCCGAGACCAGCTCACCGATGGGCCCCGGGTCGGGCGTGCGCGAGACCACGTGCGGGCAGGCGCGCGACGCGATCACATCGGCGAACACCCGGCCCGCACCGGCCGAACCGAGCACCCCCGGGTCACCGCTCAGGATCAGCCGCGTCCCGTCGGCGAGTGACTCCACCAGCATCGCGGCCGTCTCCACGTCGAGCTGCGGGGCGTCCAGCACGACCAGTACGTCGACGGCGAACGCGCCGTCCGCGTCCCGGCCCGGCCCGCTCCCGCCGGAGAGCAGTGCCGAGAGGGTGACCGCGGACCCCGGATCACCGACCGCGTCCGTCAGCCGTCGCAGGCCGTCGGTGCTGTGGGTGGTGCCCAGGGCGCGCAGGCCGAGGCCGTGGGCGGCGGCGATGAGGGCGGCGGGTTCGGCACGGGCGCTCTCACCGCCGCTGTGGACCACCAGGCCCGCGCTCGCCGCGGCCCGGATCAGCTCGCCCGCCGAAGGTGACGGGGCGGCGGCAGCGGCGTCCGTCCAGTCGGCACCCTTCTCGCACGAGTTGACCAGACGCGCCAGGCCGTCGGCGAGGCTCTCCTCGGCCAGGGCGTACCGGTCGAGGCCGAGCAGGACCCGCACGGGCTCCTCGTCGCCCTGTGCCCCGTCCTCGGACGTCTCCTCCTCCGCCCCTTCCGTCTCCTGGGATACCGCGGTGTCGTCGCCGTCCTGGAAGACCAGCACGACGCCCTCCGCGACGGCCTGCTGGACGGCCTCACCGGGGTCGGTCACCGAGAATCCGGCCAGTCCCGCCCGCACCTCGTCGGCGTCCAGCGCGGTGTGGCCCCGCAGCGCGGCCCGCTCCAGCATCCAGCTCACGAGGGCCGCCGTGCGCCGCTCGTCGTCGGGGCCGCACTCCGCGCCCAGCAGCGCCCGGGCGAAGCCGTCCGCCTGCTCCGGCCGTACGCCCGGCACAGCCAGCAGCCGCCACGGGTCCTCCCTGAGGGCGGCGGCGGCCCCTTCGCCGAGTGCTGCCGCCGCCGGGCCGGCCAGCGCTCCGGGAGCGCCGCCCCCGGCGAGCACCTCCGCGACCGAGGCGGCTGCCTCGGGGGAAGCGACGCGCGGCTGCTCCGGCGCGGGGGAGGAGACGGACCGCGCGGCCGGGGCGGTGGGAGCCGCCCGGCGGGGCGCCGGCGCGGACACGGGGGAGTCGAAGAAGGCGTTGCCCGGCTTCTCGCCGCTCTCCACCGCGCGTACCGCCGCGAGGAGATCCGCGGCCGGGCCGCTGAGCTTGGCACCGGCCGCGATGGGCCCTTCCTTGCCGGCCTTGCGCTGCTCGATGCGCTCGCGGAGCTCGCGCTGCGCGGCCAGCTCCGCCTCGGCCTCCGACAGTGCGGGTGCCACCGGCTCACCGGGAGCCTGCTCCGGCTCCTCCGCGGCTTCCGCGCTCTCTGCGGCTTCCGCGCTCTCCGCGGCTTCCGCGTCGTCGTCCGCCCCCTCCGCACTCCGCGCGCCGCCCTCGTCGGGTGCGCCGGGGGTGCCGGCCGCCTGGACACCGGCCTCCTCACCGGTCGCGGGGTCCTCGGCCGCGGGGTCCGGGGCTTCTCCCCGGGGATGCGCAGTCACAGCGTGCTCCAGTCCTGGTCGGGATAACGGTGCACGGGCGCCGACACATCGTCGAGCGCCTGGCAGATCTCGTCAGGAAGACTAAGCGCCTCCACCGACAACGCCTCGCGCAGCTGCCGCGCGTTGCGTGCCCCGACGACCGGGGCCACCACCCCCGGTCTGTCCCGCACCCAGGCGAGAGCGACCTCCAGGGGCGTCGCCGCGAGGCCGTCGGCGGCGGTCGCCACCGCGTCCACGATCCTGCGCGCCGCCTCGTCGAGATACGGCTCCACGAAGGGAGCCAGCTGCTCGGATGCGCCACGCGAGCCGGACGGCGTACCGGTGCGGTACTTGCCGGTCAGTACCCCCCGGCCGAGCGGGGACGACGGCAGCAGCCCCACCCCGAGGTCCAGCGCAGCCGGCAGCACCTCCCGCTCCACGCCCCGCTGCAGCAGCGAGTACTCCATCTGTGTGCAGGCCAGCCGGGTGCGCAGCCCGGGCGCGGCGAGCTGCCAGGTGGCCGCCTTGGCCAGCTGCCAGCCGCTGAAGTCGGACACCCCGGCGTACCGGACCCGCCCCGACGACACCGCCAGGTCCAGCGCCTGCAGGGTCTCCTCCAGCGGCGTCACGGGATCGAAGGCGTGGATCTGCCACACGTCCACGTAGTCCGTCCCGAGCCGGCGCAGGGACGCGTCGAGCGCGGCGAGCAGATGTCCGCGCGATCCGTCGAACCGGCGGTACGGGTCGGGCACGCTCCCCGCCTTGGTCGCGATGACCAGGTCCTGCCGGGGCACCAGAGTGTCCAGGAAGCGCCCCAGCAGGTGTTCGGCCTCACCGCCGCCGTACACGTCGGCGGTGTCGACGAGGGTGCCGCCCACGTCCCAGAAGGCCTTGAGCTGGTCGGCCGCGTCGTGTTCGTCGGTGTCCCGGCCCCAGGTGAGAGTGCCCAGCCCGATCCGGGACACACGAAGGCCGGTACGGCCGAGATGCCTCTGCTCCATGGGCGCTGAGATTACTGGCAGGGGCCCGACGGGGTGAGAGCCTGTGGACAACGGCCGTCCCCGGCGGGCCTGCCGGATCCCGGCGCCCCGCGCTAGAGTCCGGGCACAGGAACGTTACTGATCAGTAGAGGGAGCGTGGGTATGCGGCTCGGCATCAATCTCGGTTACTGGGGTGCGGGCATGGACGGGGACAACCTCGCCGTCGCCCAGGAGGCCGACCGGCTCGGCTACGACGTCTGCTGGGCGGCCGAGGCATACGGCTCCGACGTGCCGACGGTGCTCGCCTGGGTCGCGGCCCGGACCGAGTCCATCGACGTGGGCTCCGCGATCATGCAGATCCCGGCCCGTCAGCCGGCCATGACGGCCATGACCGCGGCCACCCTCGACTCGCTCTCCGGAGGCCGTTTCCGCCTCGGCCTCGGAGTGTCGGGACCCCAGGTCTCCGAGGGCTGGTACGGCGTCAAGTTCGACAAGCCGCTGGCCCGCACGCGCGAGTACGTCGAGATCGTGCGCCGGGCGATGTCCCGGGAGCGGCTGTCCTACGAGGGCGAGCACTGGACGCTGCCGCTGCCCGACGGCCCCGGCAAGCCCATCAAGCTGACCGTCCACCCGCAGCGCGAGCACATCCCGCTCTACATCGCCGCGATCGGCCCGAAGAACCTGGAGCAGACCGGCGAGATCGCCGACGGCGCCCTGCTGATCTTCCCGTCCGCCGAGCACATCGAGGAGACCGCGGTGCGGCACCTGCGGGCCGGACGGGAGAAGGCCGGCAGGACGATGGAGGGCTTCGACGTCTGTCCGACCCTCCCGCTGGCCATCGGCGACGACATCAACGGCCTCGCCGACATGTTCCGCCCCTACACCGCGCTCTACGTCGGCGGCATGGGCAGCCGCAAGCAGAACTTCTACAACCAGCTCGCCCAGCGCATGGGCTACGAGAAGGAAGCCGCCGAGATCCAGGACAAGTACCTGGCCGGCGACAAGGCGGGCGCCGCAGCCGCCGTACCGCACCAGCTCATCGACCAGACCACGCTGCTCGGCTCCGTGGACCGGATCGCCGACCGGATGCAGGCGTACGCCGCCGCGGGCGTCACGACACTGACCCTCGCCCCGGCGGGCTTCACGCTCGACGAACGGCTCGCGGCCCTGCGCGCCGGCACCGACGCCCTGGAGCGCTCGGGCCTCGCCGCGTAGGCACCGCACGCCCCTGCGGCCGTGGTGGGGGCTCGGGGGCGTCCCCGCCACGGCCGTCGTACGGAACAACGCGGGGCGCGGCCCCCGGGCCACGCCCCGCACTCCGTTCGGCCCTGCCCCCGACCCGTTCGTGTTGCCTACCGACGCGTACCGAATTTGACTGTTCCCCTGCGGACACCGGTGCGAAAGGTGGCAGTGATGCTCTCGGCAAAGAGTCTGTTCCAGGAGATCCTCGACAACGACGAGTCGTTCCGGCTGTTCTGCTCGATCGCTGCCGGCGGGGAGTCGCAGGGCGGCTGGGAGAACGGGCGCATCGCCGCACTCGTCCCCCCGGGGCTGCGCGAACTGGCCCCCAAGGTCGCCCGGCACGGTGCCGACGAGGACAAGCACGGCCGGATCTTCGACGCCCTCCTGAAGCAACGTGGGCTGCAGCCCGTGGCGGTGCCGTACGAGACCGACTACACCCTCCTGCTGGAGCGCCGGGGCATCGGCCTCGCGCACGACCGGCTCAGCCGTGACGAGCCGCTCACCGAGCGGGACGTCATCGTCTACCTCGCCCACAGCAGGGTCACCGAGCAGCGGGCCTCCGAGCAGATGCGGCTCCTGCTGAAGCACTTCGCAGGGCACCCCGTCCTCGGCCGCGCGGTGAAGATGATCTCGCGGGACGAGGACAACCACCTCGCGTACTGCCACGAGGAACTCCTCCGCTTCGCCCGGGCGGGGCACGGCAGGACGATCCAGTCCGTTCTGCGGGAGTGCGCCCACGCGGAGATCCGGGTCTACCGGGACGTCAGCCTCGCCGTGATGAGCCACATGGGCGAGGTGCTGCGCTGGCCTCGCGCCAAGGCCGCCGTACTGGCCGCGGGGATCCACGCCCTGTATGCCGGTGAGCGGCTGGTGGGCTGGCGGCGCATGGTCAGCCTCGAACAGCCCGCCCTGCGGAACGCGCTGGGCGGCCCGGCCGTACCCGAGGACGAACACGCCTGAGGCCGGCGCCCCCGCCTACATCCAGCCGCGGCGCTTGAACAGGCGGTACAGCCCGACGACCGCGACGCCCATCAGCACGATCACCGCCGGGTAGGTCCAGGCCCAGTCGAGCTCCGGCATGTGGCGGAAGTTCATGCCGTAGACACCGGCCACCATGGTCGGTACGGCCGCCATGGCGGCCCACGCCGAGATCTTGCGCATGTCGTCGTTCTGCCGCACACCCACCTGCGCGAGATGGGCCGACAGGATGTCCGAGAGCAGCCGGTCGAGCCCCTCCACATGCTCGACGGCCCGCGTCAGGTGGTCGTTCACGTCCCGGAAGAAGGGCTGCGAATCGCCGTCGACGAACGGCACACCCGCGCTCGACAGCCGCGCCATCGGCGCGCTCAGCGGATTGGTCGCCCGGCGGAACTCGAGCACCTGCCGCTTGAAGGTGTAGATGCCCGCCGCCGTGTTCTTGGAGTCCCCGGAGCCGGCCGGGGCGAAGACCTGGGCCTCCAGCTCCTCCAGGTCCACCTGGAGCTCGGCCGCGACCTCGATGTAGTGGTCCACCACCGCGTCGCTGACCGCGTACAGCACCGACGTCGGCCCGTGCCGGAGGACCTCCGGCTCGGCCTCCAGGCGGCTCCGCACCGCCGCGAGGGGCGCGCCCTCGCCGTGCCGCACCGTCACCACGAAGGAGTCCCCTATGAACAGCATCAGCTCACCGGCGCTCACGGTGTCGCTCTGCGGCTCGTAGACCACCGGCTTGATCACGACGAACAGGGAGTCGTCGTAGATCTCCAGCTTGGGCCGCTGATGGGCGCGCAGGGCGTCCTCGACCGCGAGCGGATGCAGCGCGAACTCGCTGCTGACCAGGTCGAACTCCTTCTCCGTCGGCTCGTGCAGCCCGATCCAGACGAAGGCGTCCCCGGTGGCACGTGCCTCGTCGAGGGCATCGGAGAAGTCGGCGGGACCTTCGGTCCGGCGCCCGTCCCGGTAAATTCCGCAGTCGACGATCACCCGCGCATTCTTCCCTGCCGCGGCACCTTCACGCACCCCTCTACGCTGGCGGGTATGCCCACGCTCATCCTTGTACGACACGGACGCTCGACCGCCAACACCTCCGGAGTGCTCGCGGGCCGGACCCCCGGCGTCTCCCTCGACGAACGCGGTGCCGCACAGGCCGCCGCGCTGCCCGGCCGGCTGTCGGCCCTCCCCCTCGCCGCGGCTGTGAGCAGCCCTCTGCAGCGCTGCCGCGAGACGCTCCAGCCCCTGCTCGCCGCCCGCCCCGGCCTCGCGCTCCACACCGAGGAACGGATCAGCGAGTGCGACTACGGGGACTGGTCGGGTCGCAAGCTTGCCGAACTCGCCGACGAACCCCTCATGAAGGTGGTCCAGCAGCACCCCTCGGCCGCGGCCTTCCCCGGCGGTGAGTCCATGCGCGCCATGCAGGCGCGGGCCGTCGAAGCCGTGCGGGACTGGAACGCCCGCATCGAGGCGGAGCACGGCGACGACGCCACGTACGTGATGTGCTCGCACGGCGACATCATCAAGGCGCTCGTCGCCGACGCGCTCGGCCTGCATCTCGACCTCTTCCAGCGCATCCAGGCCGACCCGTGCTCCGTCACCGCGATCCGCTACACACGGCTGCGCCCCTTCCTCCTCCGGCTCGGCGACACCGGCGACTTCGCGTCCCTCGTGCCGCGCGAACAGGCCATCGGGGCCGACGCGGCGGGGGACACGGCAGCGGATGCGGCCGTCGGGGGCGGCGCTGGGGCACCGTGATCGCTCCGCGCAGTAGGGTGGACGCGCCGTAGAGGCCCTGCGGATCAGTTCCGCGGGTCCCCGGGGCCGCCCCCATCCGCCATCACATTCTCAAGGGAGACAGGACGTGTCCCGTCAGGTGTTCCTCTACGACCCACCGGACCGCTTCGTGGCCGGCACGGTCGGGCTGCCTGGCCGCCGTACGTTTTTCCTGCAGGCATCCTCGCGGGGACGGGTCACGAGCGTGGCCCTGGAGAAGACCCAGGTCTCCGCGCTGGCCGAACGGATCGACGAGCTCCTCGACGAGGTCGTCCGGCGGACCGGCGGCAACTCACCGGTGCCCGCTGTGGCACCCATGGACGTCACCGACACCGCGCCGCTCGACGCCCCCGTCGAGGAGGAGTTCAGGGTCGGCACGATGGCGCTCGCCTGGGACGGCGAGGAGCAGCGCATGATCGTCGAGGCGCAGGCACTCGTCGAACTGGACGCCGACTCCGAGGACGACCTCGCGGAGGCCGAGGAAAGGCTTCTGCAGGACGAGGAGAACGGCCCGCCGATGCTGCGCGTCCGGCTGAGCGGTGCTCAGGCGCGGGCGTTCGCCAAACGCGCGCTGGACGTCGTCAACGCCGGCCGCCCGCCCTGCCCGCTGTGCAGCCTCCCCCTCGATCCGGAAGGACACGTATGCCCGCGCCAGAACGGATACCGTCGCGGGGCCTGACGGAGGCCGGGCTGCGCACCCTGCTCGCCGAGGGGGAGCTGACGGTCCTCGGGCAGGTCCGGGGCGCGTCGAACGCGGTGCTGTACTGCACGGTCGCCCACGAGGGCGAAGAACGCACCTGTGTCTACAAGCCGGTCGCCGGCGAGCAGCCGCTGTGGGACTTCCCCGACGGCACCCTCGCCCAGCGCGAGGTCGCGGCGTACGAGATCTCCGAGGCCACCGGCTGGGGACTCGTACCGCCCACCGTGCTGCGCGAGGGCCCCTACGGCGAGGGGATGTGCCAGCTGTGGATCGAGGCAGAGGCGGAAAACGGAGACCACGACGGGGACGCCGAACGGTCGTCCGAGGGGCCGCCGCCCCTGCTCGCGCTCGTCGAGGACGAGGAGCCGGGGGACGGCTGGAAGGCGGTCGGCTTCGCCGAGGTGGGGGAGGGGAAGCAGGCCCTGCTGGTGCACGCCGACGATCCCCGGCTGCGCCGCCTGGCGGTCCTGGACGCGGTGATCAACAACGGTGACCGCAAGGGCGGACACCTGCTGCCCGCCCCCGGCGGGCGGCTGTACGGCATCGACCACGGGGTCACCTTCAACGCCGACGACAAGCTGCGGACGCTGCTCTGGGGCTGGGCGGGCGACCCGCTGACCCCGGAGGCCGCCGAGGTGCTCGACCGGCTGTCCGTCGGCCTCGAACCGGGATCGGCGCTCGCCACCCGGTTGGGGGAACTGATCACCGAGGCGGAGATCGACGCCCTCCGCGGCCGCGTGGAGAGCCTGCGCGCGGCCGGCCGGCATCCGCAGCCGAGCGGCGACTGGCCCCCGATTCCATGGCCGCCGGTGTAGTGCCCCTGCCACGGGCCTGACTGGTCCCGGACACGGTCGAGCCCGTCCGGCGATCGAGGACACCCGCAGCCTGAATCCCGGGTGGCGTCCGGGCAGGGAAGGGCCGGCCGAGGGCTGTCCCAGGGCGTGGGACCACAGCTGCGGCACCTCGCCGCGTTGTCGGAGCGCCCGAATGCACCCGGTGTACGAGCGCGCCCCCGCGTCGTGCGATGCGCCGCGTCCGACGCCGCGCGCCGGTCCACCAGGGGCCGTGAGACGGCCGCCGGCGCAGAACTGCCCCGCGCGCAAGGCCGCCTCTTCGGCCACGATCTGCCATCCGGTTCGTATCCGGAAGCATCGTCCGGTTACGCTCATGACATGCATGCCTGGCCCGCTTCTGAGGTCCCCGCCCTGCCTGGCAAGGGCCGCGACCTTCGGATCCACGACACCGCGACCGGCGGACGGATCACCCTTGACCCCGGTCCCGTCGCCCGCATATACGTCTGCGGCATCACGCCGTACGACGCGACCCATATGGGTCATGCGGCGACCTACAACGCGTTCGACCTCGTCCAGCGCGTGTGGCTCGACACCAAGCGGCAGGTCCACTACGTCCAGAACGTGACCGACGTGGACGACCCGCTGCTGGAGCGGGCCGTGCGCGACGGCGAGGACTGGACCGAGCTCGCGGAGCGCGAGACGACCCTCTTCCGGGAGGACATGACCGCCCTGCGCATGCTTCCCCCGAAGCACTACATCGGGGCGGTCGAGGCGATACCCGGAATCGTCCCGCTCGTGGAACGCCTCCGGGACGCGGGCGCCGCCTACGAACTCGACGGCGACACGTACTTCTCTGTCGACTGCGACCCGCACTTCGGCGAGGTCTCGGGCCTCGACGCCGAGGCCATGCGGCTGCTCTCCGCCGAGCGCGGCGGTGACCCCGAGCGCCCCGGCAAGAAGAACCCGCTCGACCCGATGCTCTGGATGGCCGCCCGAGAGGGCGAGCCGAGCTGGGACGGCGGCACCCTCGGACGCGGCAGGCCCGGCTGGCACATCGAGTGCGTGGCCATCGCGCTGGACCATCTCGGCATGGGCTTCGACGTCCAGGGAGGCGGCTCCGACCTCGCCTTCCCGCACCACGAGATGGGCGCCTCGCACGCCCAGGTGCTGACCGGCGAGCACCCGTTCGCCCGTGCCTACGTCCACGCCGGCATGGTCGCGCTGGACGGCGAGAAGATGTCCAAGTCCAAGGGCAACCTCGTCTTCGTCTCGGCACTGCGCAGGGAGGGCGTGGACCCTGCCGCGATCAGGCTCTCCCTGCTCGCGCACCACTACAGGTCCGACTGGGAGTGGACCGACCAGGTGCTCGCCGACGCCGTGGAGCGCGTCGCCCGGTGGCGTGCCGCCGTCTCCCGGCCCGACGGGCTCTCCGCCGACGCCCTGGTCGAGGAGGTGCGGGAGGCCCTGGCCGACGACCTGGACACCCCGGCCGCACTCGCGGCCGTCGACCGCTGGGCCGCGCGGCAGACCTCCGGCGGCGGCACGGACGAGGGTGCGCCCGGTCTCGTCTCGCGCACCGTCGACGCCCTGCTGGGCGTCGCGCTGTAACCCGTCCCACCTGGACACGGCGGAAAGGCCCCGGACGTCGCGAGAGATCGACGCGGACCGGGGCCTTTCCGTACCTGTGGGCGTGGAGTCAGTCGTCCGAGGCGTCCTCGTCCGGCCCGGAGGCCGGCGGGTCCTCGGGGGCGGTACCCCCGTCGGCGTCCTTCGGACGGCCCTTCTCCGGACGCTGCGGCTTCGGCGGCCGCGTACGACCGCCGGAGGTGTCCCGAAGGTAGGGCACGTCACCACTCTCCGTGGCGTGACCGCCCGGTGCCTGGGGACCGCCGACGTCCCTGCGGCGCAGGTACCGCTCGAACTCGCGCGCGATGGCCTCGCCGGACGCCTCCGGGAGCTCGGCGGTGTCCCGCGCCTCCTCCAGCGTCTGCACGTACTCCGCGACCTCGCTGTCCTCGGCGGCCAGCTGATCCACTCCGAGCTGCCAGGCGCGTGCGTCCTCGGGCAGCTCGCCCAGCGGGATCCGCAGCCCGAGCAGATCCTCGAGACGGTTCAGGAGCGCCAGCGTCGCCTTGGGGTTCGGCGGCTGCGAGACGTAGTGCGGCACCGCCGCCCACAGGCTCACCGCGGGTACCCCCGCATGCGTGCAGGCCTCCTGGAGGATTCCCACGATGCCGGTCGGCCCCTCGTACCGGGTCTCCTCCAGGTCCATGGTCCTCGCCAGGTCCGGATCCGAGGTGACCCCGCTGACGGGCACCGGCCGGGTGTGCGGGGTGTCGCCGAGCAGCGCGCCCAGGATCACGACCATCTCGACGCCCAGCTCATGGGCGAAGCCCAGGATCTCGTTGCAGTACGAACGCCAGCGCATGGAGGGTTCGATGCCGCGGATCAGCACCAGGTCGCGGGGCTTCTCGCCGCCGACCCGGACCACGGAGAGCCGCGTGGTGGGCCAGGTGATCTTGCGTGTACCACCGTCCAGCCACACCGTCGGCCGGTTGACCTGGAAATCGTAGTAGTCCTCGGCGTCGAGCGCCGCGAAGACCTCGCCCTTCCACTCCCGGTCCAGATGTGCCACCGCTGTGGAGGCGGCGTCACCGGCGTCGTTCCAGCCCTCGAACGCGGCCACCATGACCGGGTCGACCAGCTCGGGTACCCCCTCGAGCTCGATCACCCAGGCCTCCTTCCCAAGTTCCCTTGTGTACGGACCAACCTTACGGCTTACACCCTGCCCCGCCGTAGCCGGTTTGCGCAGGGAGATGAAGCGTGCAGCCGCTTGATTCATCCGAGCTGTACCGGTTGAAACTGATCAAAGTTCCTCCACACCCTGGACTGCGGTGCCCGCGGAGGGTTATACATCGGATGACCATGCAGAGATCCGATGTTATTGCCTGGGGGCATACATGAGTCCGACCATCGTGGATTTCGAGGTCGAGGACATCCGGTTTCCCACCTCGGAACAGCTGGACGGCTCGGACGCCATGAACCCCGACCCCGACTACTCCGCCGCGTACGTCGTGCTGCGCACGGACGGGCAGGGCGGCACGGGCCTGGAGGGGCACGGCTTCTGCTTCACCATCGGTCGCGGCAACGATGTCATGGCCGCGGCCATCGAGACGCTCCGGCCGCACGTGGTGGGGCGTCCCGCCCCGCGTACCGCCGCGGACCTCGCCGCCCTGTACCGCACGCTCACCCACGACTCCCAGCTGCGCTGGCTCGGCCCGGAGAAGGGGGTGATGCACATGGCGGCCGGAGCCGTGGTCAACGCCGCCTGGGACCTCGCGGCGGGACTGGCGGGGAAGCCCGTCTGGCGGTTCCTGGCGGAGATGACCCCCGAGGAGCTCGTGTCCCTCGTCGACTTCCGCTACCTCACCGACGCCCTCACCCCCGAGGAGGCGCTCGGCATCCTGCGCGCCGCGGAGCCGGGCCGCGCCGAGCGCACCGAGCGGCTGCTCGCCGAGGGCTATCCCGCGTACACCACCTCGCCCGGCTGGCTTGGATACGACGACGACAAGCTCGTGCGCCTCGCGAAGGAGGCCGTCGCGGACGGTTTCACCCAGATCAAGCTGAAGGTCGGCGCCGATCTGGCCGACGACGTCCGCAGGCTCGCGCTCGCCCGCCAGGCCGTCGGCCCCGGTATCCGGATCGCCGTCGACGCCAACCAGCGCTGGGACGTGGCCGGCGCGGTGGAGTGGATGAGGGCGCTCGCCCCGTACGACCCGTACTGGATCGAGGAACCGACCAGCCCCGACGACGTGCTCGGCCACGCCGCCGTGCGCGCGGGGCAGCCCGTCAAGGTCGCCACCGGCGAACACGTCGCCAACCGGGTCGTGTTCAAGCAGCTCCTGCAGGCCGGCGCGGTCGACTTCGTCCAGATCGACGCCGCACGGGTCGCCGGTGTCAACGAGAACCTCGCGGTCCTGCTGCTCGCGGCCAAGTACGGCGTCCCGGTATGCCCCCACGCGGGAGGCGTCGGTCTGTGTGAACTGGTCCAGCACCTCTCCATGTTCGACTACGTCGCGGTCTCCGGCAGCTGGGAGGACCGTGTCATCGAGTACGTCGACCACCTCCACGAGCACTTCGCCGACCCGGCCGTCGTCGAGGGCGGCCGCTACGTCACCCCCCGCCGGCCCGGCTTCTCGGCCCGGATGCTCCCCGCCTCGATCGCCGCGCACCGCTACCCGCAGGGCCCCGTCTGGCAGGCCCGCCGCACACCCGAGGAGACCGACTGATGACCGGTACGCAGGATTTCGACGGACTGTCCGCCCTGGTGACGGGCGGGGCGTCCGGCATCGGAGCCGCTGTGGCGACCCTGTTGCTGGCCCGCGGCGCGCGCGTCGCGGTGCTCGACCTGGATCCGGGCGGTGCCCCCGAGGGGGCCCTCGCCCTCGCCGCCGACGTGACGGACGACGACGCCGTACGGGACGCGGTCGACCGGGCCGCCGCGGAGCTGGGTGGCCTGCACACCCTGGTGTCCAACGCGGGCATCGGCTCGATCGGCACCGTCGAGGACAACACCGACGAGGAGTGGACCCGCGTGCTGGACGTCAATGTGCTCGGCATGGTCCGCTCCGCCCGCCACGCGCTGCCCCATCTGCGCCGGTCCGCCGCCGGGCGGCCCGGCGCCGTGTCGATCACGCAGACCTGCTCCATCGCCGCGACCGCCGGTCTGCCGCAGCGCGCGGTGTACAGCGCGAGCAAGGGCGCCGTGCTCTCCCTCACCCTCGCGATGGCCGCCGACCACGTCCGCGAGGGGATCAGGGTCAACTGCGTCAATCCCGGCACCGCGGACACCCCCTGGATCGGACGGCTGCTCGGGCGGGCCGAGGACCCGGACGCGGAGCGTGCCGCGCTCGACGCCCGTCAGCCGCTGGGGCGGCTGGTCTCCGCCCATGAGGTCGCCGCCGCGGTCGTCTACCTCGCGAGCCCGGCGGCCGCGTCCGTCACCGGCACCGCGCTCGCCGTGGACGGAGGGATGCAGGGGCTGCGCCTGAGGCCGGCCGCGCCCTCACAGGGTTGAGCGGAGCCACTGTTCCACGCTCGCCACGTGCACCGTCGCCCAGGACCGGGCCGCCTCGGCGTCCCGGTCCCGCAGGGCGGCAAGGATCGCCCGGTGCTCGTGCAGGGTGCGGCTGACCGCGTCCTCCTGGGTCAGCCCGCGCCACACCCTGGCCCGCGTGGTCGGGCCGGACAGACCGTCCAGCAGGGAGCACAGAACGGAGTTTCCGCAGGACCGGACGATGCCCCGGTGGAACTCCAGATCGCCCTCGACCAGTGCCTCCACCGAGGGGTCGGGGCCCAGTGCGTCCAACTGGGCGCTGAGCGCGTCGAGTTCTTCCTCCGTGATGCGCAGCGCCGCCATCCCCGTGGCGGCCGGCTCCAGGATCCGGCGTACCGCGAAGAACTCCAGCACCGTGTCGTCGCGGTGGAAGTCCACGACGAAGCTGAGCGCCTCCAGGAGCAGTTGCGGATCGAGACTGGTGACATAGGTGCCGTCGCCCTGACGGACGTCGAGGATCCGGATCAGCGAAAGCGCGCGCACCGCCTCACGCAGCGAGTTGCGCGACAGGCCCAGCTCCGCGGCGAGTTCGCTCTCCTTGGGGAGCCGGTCGCCCGGGGCCAGGGCACCTGAGACGATCATTGCCTTGATCTTCTCGATCGCTTCGTCGGTGACGGCCATGTGGGCCTCCTCGCGCACAAGACATCCGATGTATGGATCTCATTATGCCCGTGGCCGGTACCGCACCGGATCCTGCCGAGCGGTGCGGCACGGCACGGGACCACGCGAAGGGGCGGCTCCCCGAGGAGCCGCCCCTTCGTCTCGTACGTGCCGTCAGCGTCCGTCGGCCAGCAGGTCCTCGACCTTGGACCGGATGTCGTCCGTCGCCAGGCCCCGGATCGTCAGCGTCGTCCGGCGGCGCAGCACGTCGTCCGCCGTCTCGGCCCACTCGCGGTCGCGTGCGTACGCCACCTGAGCCCAGATCTCCGGGGCATCGGGGTGGATGCGCTCGGCCAGCGCCGGGTTCTCGTTCGCCATACGCGCGATGTCGAAGGACAGCGAGCCGTAGTGGGTCGCGAGGTGCCGTGCCGTGTCGGCGGACATCCGCGGCCCCGGCGTACCGCCGTCGACCAGCAGCCTGTGCGCGACCGCGTTCGGGTTGGCGATACCGGGCAGCGGCACCTTCTTCGGCAGCCGCGCCATCGGCTCCATGTCGTCGGCGAGCGGGTGCCCGGGCAGCTCGGCCAGCTTGTTCATCACCGTACGGCCGATGTGGCGGAACGTCGTCCACTTGCCGCCCGCGACCGACAGCATCCCGCCGCGGCCCTCGGTCACGACCGTCTCGCGCTTGGCCTTCGACGTGCTGCCGGGGCCTCCCGGCAGCACCCGCAGACCCGCGAAGGAGTACGTGATCAGATCGCGGGACAGCTGCTGGTCCCGGACGGAGAACGCCGCCTCGTCGAGGATCTGCGCCGTGTCCTTCTCGGTGACCGCGACATCGGCCGGGTCGCCCTCGTACTCCTCGTCGGTCGTACCCAGCAGCAGCATGTCCTCCCACGGCAGGGCGAACGTGATCCGGTACTTGTCGATCGGAGTCGCCAGCGCGGCCTTCCACGGGCGGGTGCGCTTGAGCACGAGGTGCGCGCCCTTGGACAGGCGTATGGAGGGCGCCGAGTTCGGGTCCTCCAGCTTCCGCAGGTGGTCGACCCACGGGCCGGTGGCGTTCAGCACGAGACGGGCGTCGACGCCGAACTCCGTACCGTCCTGACGGTCCTCCAGCTCGGCGCCGGTGACCCGGCCCCGGGTGAACCGCAGGCCGGTCACCGCGGCGTGGTTGAGGACGACGGCGCCCGCGTCGACCGCCGCACGGACCGTCATCAGCGCCATCCGGGCGTCGTTCATCTGGTCGTCGCCGTAGACCGCGACGGCCTTGAGGTTGTCCGTACGCAGCTCGGGCACATCGCGCTGCGCCCGGGCCGGGCTGATCACGTGACCGACTCCGTCGCCGAACGCGGACAGCGCGGAGTAGGCGAAGACGCCCGCGCCCAGCTTGGCGGCGCCGTGCGGCCCGCCCTTGTAGACGGGCAGGTAGAACGTGAGCGGGTTGGCCAGGTGCGGGGCGACCTGGCGGGACACCGCGCGCCGCTCGAAGTGGTTCTCCGCGACCAGCTTCACCGCGCCGGTCTGCAGGTACCGCAGACCGCCGTGGAGCAGCTTGGAGGAGGCGGAGGAGGTGGCGCCGGCGAAGTCACCGGCGTCCACCAGGGCCACCCGCAGTCCGGACTGCGCCGCATGCCAGGCGGTGGAGATGCCCAGGATGCCGCCGCCGATCACCAGGAGGTCGTACGTCGCCTTGGAAAGCTGCTCCCGGGTCTCGGCGCGGCTCGGGAGGGAGCCGGAGGCCGGATGCGTCCCGAGGGCGGGGACGCTCTGCAGGGTGGTCATGTCTATTGCTCCTCAGCTCTCTTCGTCCTCGATCCAGCCCATGGTCCGTTCGACGGCCTTGAGCCAGCTCTTGTACTCGCGGTCACGTGCGTCCGCGTCCATGCGGGGTGTCCACTCGGCGGCACGGCGCCAGTTGGCGCGCAGCGCGTCGGTGTCCGGCCAGAAGCCGACGGCGAGGCCGGCGGCGTAGGCGGCGCCGAGGCAGGTGGTCTCGGCGACCATGGGGCGCACCACGGGTGCGTCCAGGAAGTCGGAGAGGGTCTGCATCAGCAGGTTGTTGGAGGTCATGCCGCCGTCGACCTTGAGCGCGGTCAGTTCGACGCCGGAGTCCTTGGTCATGGCGTCGCTGATCTCGCGGGTCTGCCAGGCGGTGGCCTCGAGTACGGCCCGGGCGATGTGCGCCTTGGTGACGTAGCGCGTGAGACCCGCGATGACGCCGCGGGCGTCGGGGCGCCAGTACGGGGCGAACAGGCCGGAGAACGCGGGCACGAAGTACGCGCCGCCGTTGTCCTCGACGGAGGAGGCGAGCGTCTCGATCTCGGCCGCGGACTTGATCAGGCCCATCTGGTCGCGCATCCACTGGACCAGCGAACCGGTGACGGCGATGGACCCCTCGAGGGCGTACACCGGCTTCTGTTCGCCGATCTGGTAGCCCACGGTCGTCAGCAGCCCGTTGTACGAGTTCACCGGGGTGTGGCCGGTGTTCATCAGCATGAAGGTGCCGGTGCCGTACGTGGACTTGGCCTCGCCCTCGGCGAAACACGTCTGGCCGAACAGCGCGGCCTGCTGGTCGCCGAGCGCGGAGGCCACCGGGACGCCGTCGAGGACGCCGCCCTTGGCGGTGCCGTACACCTCGGCGGAGGACCGGATCTCCGGCAGGACGGCGGACGGGATCTCCATCGACCGGACGATCTTGTCGTCCCACTGCATCTTGTGCAGGTTCATCAGGAGGGTGCGCGAGGCATTGGTGACGTCGGTCACGTGGACGCCGCCGTCGGTGCCGCCGGTCAGGTTCCAGATGACCCAGGAGTCCATGGTGCCGAAGAGGATGTCGCCGCGCTCGGCGCGCTCGCGCAGTCCCTCGACGTTGTCGAGCAGCCAGCGGACCTTCGGGCCGGCGAAGTACGACGCGAGGGGCAGGCCCGTCTCGCGGCGGAAGCGGTCCTGGCCCACGTTGCGGCCGAGTTCCCGGCAGAGCGCGTCCGTGCGGGTGTCCTGCCAGACGAGGGCGTTGTACACCGGCTCACCGGTGTTCTTGTCCCAGAGGAGGGTGGTTTCCCGCTGGTTGGTGATGCCGATCGCCTTGACGTCGGCGGCGGTGATGCCCGCCTTGACGATCGCCCCGGCGACGACCTCCTGGACGTTCTCCCAGATCTCCTTCGCGTCGTGCTCGACCCAGCCCGGCTTCGGGAAGATCTGCTCGTGCTCCTTCTGGTCGACCGAGACGATCCGGCCGTCCTTGTCGAAGACGATGCAGCGGCTGGACGTGGTGCCCTGGTCGATGGCCGCGATGAACGGGCCGGTGGTGTGTGCGTCGGTCACGGTTGGCTCCCGGAAGTCTGTGTGGTGTGGAGAGTGCGGCTCAGGCGAAGGCGAGGTTGTAGAGCCCGGCGGCCAGTGCGCCCCCGATGAGCGGTCCTACCACCGGAACCCAGGCGTAGCCCCAGTCCGACCCGCCCTTGTTCGGCAGCGGCAGCAGCGCGTGCACGATCCGCGGGCCGAGGTCACGCACCGGGTTGATCGCGTAGCCGGTCGGGCCGCCGAGCGACAGACCGATTCCGACGACGACCAGCGCGGTGATCAGGGCACCGAGGGCGCCGAGGCCGTTGCCCTCGTCGTTGAGGCCCTGCGTGAGGATCGCCAGGACGAGCACGAACGTGGCGATGATCTCCGTGAGGACGTTCTGCACCCCGTTCCGGATCTCCGGACCGGTGGTGAAGATGCCGAGCACGGGGCCCGCCTTCGGCGCCGCCGACTGGTCGACCATGCCCTCCTCGGCCGGCTGGTCCTTCACGATCTCGGGGTCGGTGAGGTGCGCGTGGAACTGCCCGTAGTAGACGGCCCAGACGAGCACGGCGCCGATCATCGCGCCGAACAGTTCGGACACGAGGTACAGCGGCACGTCGCTCCACGCGGTGCCGCCCTGGATCGCCAGGCCGATCGTGACCGCCGGATTGAGATGGGCGCCGGACACGCCGGAGGCTATGTAGGCGCCGGTCAGTACGGCGAAGCCCCACCCGAAGGTGATGGCCAGCCAGCCGGCGTTGTGCGCCTTGGAGCGCTTGAGAGTGACGGCGGCACAGACACCGCCGCCGAGCAGTACGAGAACGGCGGTACCGATGGTCTCGCCGATGAAGATGTCGGAGCTGGACACCCGTGACTCCTTTGTCCTTCGTCCAGGGGAAGGCGAAACACCGGGTCCCTCCGGTGGTTCGCGCCCAAAGTGGGTACCCATCGAGAACGGATACGTCACCTTCAGGGCTTGACCGGCCCTCGGCACTGTCACACTCTAACGCGTATTGCCGTCAAGTGTTCGACAATGCCGACCGGTGAACGGCAATGTTTCTCCCCGATGGTGAGTGCGTCAAGAGGTGCGTGACGTGCGCGACTCGATCGTTACCGACGCCGCGGGGTGTTTCAGAAGCGTCCGGCGCCCAAGTCCCGGGAGACGGCGCGGGCGCAGTCCCGCACGGCCGCGACGAGCTCGGGCCGCAGTTCGCCACCCGAGCAGACGCGCTCCACGGCGCCGGTCACGGCCACGGCGCCCACCGGCATCCTGCGCCGGTCGTGGATGGGGGCGGCCGCCGCCGCCACACCCTCCCAGGTCTCCTCGACGTCGGAGGCCCAGCCCTGCGCCCGGATCAGGTCGAGCAGCGACTCGAACTCCGCGTCGCCCGTGACGGTGCGCGGCGTGAAGGGCCGCCGCTCCACCTCGGTGGCCTCGCTGTGCGCGACCGGGTCGTAGGCGGCGATCACCTTGCCCAGGGCCGTGGAGTGCAGCGGCTGCATGGCGCCGACCTCGAGCACCTGGCGGCTGTCGTCGGGCCGGAAGACGTGGTGGACGATCAGGACCCCGTGCTGGTGCAGCACGCCCAGGTGGACGCTCTCGCCGCTGGAGCGGGCCAGGTCGTCGGTCCACACCAGGGCGCGGGCGCGCAGCTCGTGCACGTCGAGGTAGCTGTTGCCCAGACGCAGCAGCTCGGCGCCGAGCTGGTAGCGGCCGGACGCGGCGTCCTGCTCGACGAAGCCCTCGTGCTGGAGCGTGCGCAGGATGCCGTGCGCGGTCCCCTTGGCCAGCCCCAGTGACGACGAGATGTCGGACAGGCCGAGCCGGCGCTCGCCGCCCGCCAGCAGACGCAGCATCGCCGCTGCCCGCTCGAGCGACTGGATGTTCTTCGCCATCGCGCCGTACTCCTCCACCTCGGTTCGACAATGCTGAACACTATCGGTCCATGCCGACCTGTGTCCGGCGGCGCGAAAATTATGCGTCACCCCGTGCGTCACCCGTCAGAAGGCCCGTTCCCCGCACAGCATGCAGTCCGCCCCGTGGGACGCGATGACCGCCCCGGGCACCTCCCGGCTACGCTGGCCGCGTGCCCTCCTCCGCAGAAGGGCGCAAAGCCGACAGCCGTCGCATCCCAGGGAGAACATCCATGGCCTCGTCGCCGACCCCCTCAGCTGACAGCCGGACCCGAGCCGCAGCGCTCCGAGAGGCGCTCGCCACCCGGGTCGTGGTGGCCGACGGTGCCATGGGCACCATGCTCCAGGCCCAGGACCCCACCCTCGAGGACTTCGAGAACCTCGAAGGCTGCAACGAGATCCTGAACGTGACCCGGCCCGACATCGTCCGTTCGGTGCACGAGGAGTACTTCGCGGTCGGCGTGGACTGCGTCGAGACGAACACCTTCGGCGCGAATCTCGCGGCCCTGGGTGAGTACGACATCCCGGAGCGGGTCTACGAGCTCTCCGAGTCCGGGGCGCGCATCGCCCGCGAGGTGGCGGACGAGTTCACCGCGTCCACCGGGCAGCAGCGCTGGGTGCTGGGCTCCATGGGCCCCGGCACCAAACTGCCGACCCTGGGCCACGCCCCGTACGGCAAGCTCCGCGACGCCTACCAGCAGAACGCCGAGGGCATGATCGCCGGAGGCGCCGACGCCCTCCTGGTGGAGACCACCCAGGACCTGCTGCAGACCAAGGCGTCCGTCATCGGCGCCCGGCGCGCCCTCGAGGCCACGGGCGCCGATCTGCCCGTCATCTGCTCCGTCACCGTCGAGACGACCGGCACGATGCTGCTCGGCTCCGAGATCGGCGCCGCGCTGACCGCGCTCGAGCCGCTCGGCATCGACATGATCGGCCTGAACTGCGCCACCGGCCCCGCCGAGATGAGCGAGCACCTGCGCTACCTCGCCCGGCACTCCCGCGTCCCGATCTCCTGCATGCCGAACGCCGGCCTGCCCGTGCTCGGCAAGAACGGCGCGCACTACCCGCTGTCCCCGGCCGAGCTGGCGGACGCCCAGGAGACCTTCGTACGCGAGTACGGCCTCTCCCTGACCGGCGGCTGCTGCGGCACGACCCCCGAGCACCTGCGCCAGGTCGTGGAGCGGGTCCGCGGGATGGCCCCCACCGTCCGCGAGCCCCGCCCCGAGCCGGGCGCCGCCTCGCTCTACCAGACCGTCCCGTTCCGCCAGGACACCTCCTACCTGGCGATCGGCGAGCGCACCAACGCCAACGGATCGAAGAAGTTCCGCGAGGCCATGCTGGAAGCCCGCTGGGACGACTGCGTGGAGATGGCACGCGACCAGATCCGCGAGGGCGCGCACATGCTCGACCTCTGCGTCGACTACGTGGGCCGCGACGGAGTCGCCGACATGGAGGAGCTGGCCGGCCGCTTCGCGACCGCCTCGACCCTGCCCGTCGTCCTGGACTCCACCGAACTCCCCGTGCTGCGGGCCGGCCTGGAGAAGATCGGCGGACGAGCCGTCCTCAACTCCGTCAACTACGAGGACGGCGACGGTCCCGAGTCCCGCTTCGCCAAGGTCAGCGCCCTGGCGTCCGAGCACGGCGCCGCGCTCATCGCGCTGACGATCGACGAGGAGGGCCAGGCCCGCACCGTCGAGCACAAGGTGGCCATCGCCGAGCGCCTCATCGAGGACCTGACGGGCAACTGGGGCATCCATGAGGCGGACATCCTCATCGACTGCCTGACCTTCACCATCTGTACGGGACAGGAGGAGTCCCGCAAGGACGGCATCGCCACGATCGAGGCGATCCGGGAGCTCAAGAAGCGGCATCCCGACGTCCAGACCACGCTCGGCCTGTCCAACATCTCCTTCGGCCTCAACCCGGCCGCCCGCGTCGTCCTGAACTCCGTGTTCCTCGACGAGTGCGTCAAGGCCGGTCTCGACTCGGCGATCGTGCACGCCTCCAAGATCCTGCCGATCGCACGGCTGGAGGAGGAGCAGGTCAAGGTCGCCCTCGACCTCGTGTACGACCGGCGTGCCGAGGGCTACGACCCGCTGCAGCGGCTCATGGAGCTGTTCGAGGGCGTCAACATGAAGTCGATGAAGGCGGGCAAGGCGGAGGAACTCCTCGCCCTGCCGCTGGACGAGCGCCTGCAGCGCCGCATCATCGACGGGGAGAAAAACGGCCTGGAAGCCGACCTCGACGAGGCCCTGCGGTCGCGCCCCGCCCTCGAGATCGTCAACGACACCCTGCTCGCGGGCATGAAGGTAGTCGGCGAGCTCTTCGGCTCCGGCCAGATGCAGCTGCCGTTCGTGCTGCAGTCCGCCGAGGTCATGAAGACCGCGGTCGCGCACCTCGAACCGCACATGGAGAAGTCGGACGCCGACGGCAAGGGCACCATCGTGCTGGCCACCGTCCGGGGCGACGTCCACGACATCGGCAAGAACCTCGTCGACATCATCCTGTCCAACAACGGCTACAACGTCGTCAACCTGGGCATCAAGCAGCCCGTCTCCGCGATCCTGGAGGCCGCACAGGAGCACCGGGCCGATGTCATCGGCATGTCCGGCCTCCTGGTCAAGTCCACCGTGATCATGAAGGAGAACCTGGAGGAGCTGAACCAGCGCAAGCTGTCGGCCGACTACCCGGTGATCCTCGGCGGTGCCGCCCTCACCCGCGCCTATGTCGAGCAGGACCTGCACGAGATCTACGAGGGTGAGGTCCGCTACGCCCGCGACGCGTTCGAGGGGCTGCGGCTGATGGACGCCCTCATCGCGGTCAAGCGGGGCGTCCCGGGCGCCGTCCTCCCCGAGCTGAAGCAGCGCAGGGTGCCCAAGCGGGACGTCGCCGTGCCGGAGGCCGAGGAGACGGAGGAGGGCGTGCGCTCCGACGTGTCCGTCACCAACCCGGTCCCCGAGCCGCCGTTCTGGGGCACCCGTGTGGTCAAGGGCATCCAGCTCAAGGAGTACGCCTCCTGGCTGGACGAGGGCGCCCTCTTCAAGGGCCAGTGGGGCCTCAAGCAGGCCCGTGCGGGCGACGGACCGACGTACGAGGAGCTCGTGGAGACCGAGGGCCGCCCGCACCTGCGCGGCTGGCTCGACAAGCTCCACACCGAGAACCTGCTGGAGGCCGCCGTCGTCTACGGCTACTTCCCCTGCGTCTCCAAGGGCGACGACCTGATCCTGCTGCACGAGGACGGCTCGGAGCGCACCCGCTTCACCTTCCCGCGCCAGCGCCGCGGTCGCCGCCTCTGCCTCGCGGACTTCTTCCGCCCCGAGGAGTCGGGGGAGACGGACGTCATCGGACTCCAGGTCGTCACCGTCGGCTCGAAGATCGGCGGAGCCACCGCCGAGCTCTTCGAGTCGAACTCCTACCGCGACTACCTGGAGCTGCACGGGCTGTCCGTGCAGCTGGCCGAGGCGCTCGCCGAGTACTGGCACGCGCGGGTCCGCAGCGAGCTCGGCTTCGCCGGGGAGGACCCCTCCGACGTCGAGGACATGTTCGCGCTGAAGTACCGCGGGGCGCGCTTCTCGCTGGGCTACGGGGCCTGCCCCGAGCTGGAGGACCGGGCGAAGATCGCCGCGCTCCTGGAGCCCGAGCGGATCGGGGTGAAGCTCTCCGAGGAGTTCCAGCTGCACCCCGAGCAGTCCACGGACGCGATCGTCATCCACCACCCGGAGGCGAAGTACTTCAACGCACGGTAGGACACCGTTCAACGCGCGGTAAGGCACCGTTCCGCGCGCCGCACGGGTTCAAGTCGTAGACTGGTCGGTCCAGTGCAGGCCGGTCGCCGTTCCCACCGGGAAGGCGGCCGGCCTTCTCGTCCCTCATGGAGGTGTGCCGGATGACCAGTACGGTCCCCGCGTCCCTGACCCGTACGGCCGAAGGGTCGGCGCTGCAAGCCGTCCTTCTCGACATGGACGGCACACTGGTCGACACCGAGGGATTCTGGTGGGACGTCGAGGTCGAGGTCTTCGCCGACCTCGGGCACCGTCTCGACGAGGCGTGGCGCGACGTGGTCGTCGGCGGGCCGATGACACGCAGCGCCGGTTACCTCATCGAGGTCACCGGCGCCGACATCGCCATCGAGGAACTCACCGTGCTGCTCAACGACCGCTTCGAGAAGCGCATCGGACGCGGTGTGCCGCTGATGCCGGGCGCCGCCCGGCTGCTCGCCGAACTCGCCGCGCACGAGGTGCCCACCGCGCTCGTCTCGGCCTCGCACCGCCGCATCATCGACCGGGTGCTGGACTCGGTGGGCCGTCACCACTTCGCGCTCACGGTGGCGGGTGACGAGGTGGCCCGCACCAAGCCCCATCCGGAGCCCTACCTCGCGGCGGCGGCGGGCTTCGGGGCCGACCCCTGGCGCTGCGCGGTCGTCGAGGACACAGCGACGGGAGTGGCCGCAGCCGAGGCGGCGGGCTGCCGCGTCGTCGCCGTGCCGTCCGTGGCGCCGATCGCCCCCGCACCGGGGAGAGCGGTCGTGCCTTCCCTGGAGCAGGTGGATCTGGCCTTCCTGCGGGCCCTGATCGCGGACGAGTGACGGCTCGTGCACCGAGCGGTTCGTCACTAGGCGACAACGATGCCGCCGCGAAATCTGTGAGTTCCCCGCTTTCGCCCACGCATGAATCAGGTCCATGTCAATGCGGCCTCTCCCGCCGAGGCGTGACGTTCGTCACTTGAAGTGACGTATGCGGGCTCTCCGATCCGAACCGGCTGCCCGTTTTGCGACCCCATACGTCCGGTTTTGGAGGAGTCGTGTATGAAACATTCTCGAGCCTGACATGGACAACCGGTCATCGGTGATCACCGAGTGGATACGGGCCTGACCCGCACCGGTCAAGTGCCCCTGCGGCGCCTACTAATCTCGGTTTTCTCACATGCCGGAATGAGGGAGAACGTCCAGATGAACCGCAAGACGCTGGTGCTGCCGGCCGTCGTGGGCCTGCTCGCGCCCGTGCTCGCCGCCTGTGGCGGGTCGGACGACGGGGGCGAAGCCATCGTGGTCGGGACAACGGACCAGTTCATCGCCTCGAAGGACAACCCGGCCCCGCTCGACCCGGCCATCGGCTACGAGGCCGGCGTGTGGAACGTGCTGCGCCAGACCGTGCAGACCCTGACCCACATACCGCGCGGCGGCGGCGAGCCGGTGCCCGAGGCAGCCCAGAGCTGCACCTTCACGGACACGGAGAACGAGAGCTACCGCTGCACGCTGCGCGACGGACTCACCTTCGCCGACGGCACTCCCGTCACTCCCGAGGACGTCAAGTACTCCATCCAGCGGGTCATCGACATCAAGGACGAGAGCGGCCCGACCGCCCTGCTCGACAACATCGACACGATCGAGACCAAGGGCGAGAACCAGGTCGTCTTCCACCTGCGCACTTCGGACGCGACCTTCCCCTACAAGCTGGCCACGCCCCCCGCCGGCATCGTCCCGAAGGACAAGTACCCGGCGAAGAGCGCCCGTGACGGCTTCCAGGTCGACGGTTCCGGTCCGTACACCATGAAGCCGGAAGTCAAGGACAACCAGATCGTCAAGGTGCTCTTCACCAGGAACCCGAAGTACAAGGGCGACCTGAAGATCAGCAACGAGAAGGTCGAACTGGACCTCTTCCCCGACGCGAAGGCGATGGGGAAGGCGCTCGACGACGAGAAGATCGACATGATGACCCGCACCATGTCGCCCGAGCAGGCGCAGGAGATGCTGGCGAAGCCGAAGGAAGGCGTCAAGCTCAGCGAGATCCCCGGCCTCGCCATCAGCTACCTCGCGTTCAACACCGAGGACCCGGCGGTGGAGAACAAGGGCGTGCGTCAGGCGATGGCGCAGATCATCGACCGCGGGGCCATCGCGAGCAAGGTGTACGGCAGCACGGCCGAGCCGCTCTACTCGCTGATCCCCTCCGGCATCACCAGCCACACCAACTCGTTCTTCAACAAGTACGGGGAGCCCAGCGTCGCCGACGCCGCCCAGACACTGGAGAAGGCCGGCGTCAGCACCCCGGTGAAGTTCACGCTCCACTACACGACCGACCACTACGGCCCCGCCACCAAGGCCGAGTTCGAGACCCTGGCGAAGCAGCTCAACGACTCGAAGCTGTTCGAGGTCGACATCAAGGGCACTCCGTGGGCCGAGTTCCGTCCCGCGCAGAAGAAGGGCGAGTACGCGGTCTTCGGTATGGGCTGGTTCCCCGACTTCGCGGACCCGGACACCTACATCGCGCCGTTCCTCGACAAGAACAACTTCCTCAACTCGCCGTACGAGTCGGCCATGGCGCAGGACACGCTCATCCCGCAGTCGCGCCGTGAGGCGGACCGCAGCGCCGCGACGCCGGCCTTCGAGAAGCTCCAGGACATCGTTGCCAACGACGTCCCCGTGCTCCCGGTCTGGCAGGGCAAGCAGTACGTCGCCTCACTCGAGGGGCTCACCGGTGTGGAGTACGCCGTCAACTCCTCGGCCGACCTCCAGCTCTGGGAGCTCGGGCGCGGCAAGTCCTGACGCCGCAACCTCCTGAAACCGGCGTGGTCCGGGGCCGCCGGCCCCGGACCACGCCGGTCTCACGTCCGCCCCCGTCTCACTGGGCGCCGGGGCGCACCAGCCCGCTCTCGTACGCGTAGACGGCGGCCTGCACGCGGTCGCGCAGGCTCAGCTTCGTCAGCACGTGGCCCACATGCGTCTTGACCGTCGTCTCGCTCACGAACAGGTCGGCGGCGATCTCCGCGTTGGACAGGCCGCGCGCCACCAGCTTCAGCACCTCCACCTCGCGCTCGGTGAGGGTGTGCAGGGCGTCCGGGACGGGTTCCTCGCCCGAGGGCAGATGGTCGGCGTACTTGTCGAGCAGCCGGCGGGTGATGCTCGGGGCCAGCATCGCCTCGCCCGAAGCCACCACGCGGATGGCCTGCACCAGCTCGTTGGCCGGTGCGTCCTTCAGCAGGAAGCCGCTGGCGCCCGCGCGCAGCGCCTCCACCACGTACTCGTCGAGATCGAACGTCGTCAGCACCAGGACCTTCGCCGGGCCGTCCCGCCCCGGGCCGGTGATCTGGCGGGTCGCCTCCACCCCGTCCATCCGCGGCATCCGGATGTCCATGAGCACGACGTCGGGCTGCAGTGCGCGCACCTGATCGATCGCCTGCAGGCCGTCGCCGGCCTCACCGACCACCGCGAGATCACCTTCCGCCTCCAGGATCATCCGGAAACCGGTGCGCAGCAGCGGTTGATCATCGACGAGCAGGACGCGGATAGCCACGTGATCTCCTTAAGGGCCTTCGAGGGCCACCGGCGGGCCGGCCTCGGGCCGGACCGGTTCCATTCTGCCCTGCACAGCCTCGGCCGATTCGACCGGGAGGACGGGCAGCGGATAGACCGGGGGAGTCCCGCCGAATTCAGGACAGACCGCCCGGTGGTCGCACCAGCCGCACAGCTTCGTCGGCCTCGGCCGCCACTCACCGGTCCCGGTGGCCAGCCGGATCGCGTCCCACAGCGCCAGCAGCTTCCGCTCCACCCGCTCGAGGTCGGCGACGACGGGGTCGTAGGTCAGCACGTCACCGCTGCCCAGATAGACCAGCTGAAGACGCCGGGGCACCACGTTCTTCAGGCGCCACACCACCAGGGCGTAGAACTTCATCTGGAACAGCGCGCCCTCGGCGTACTCCGGCCGCGGAGCCTTGCCGGTCTTGTAGTCCACGATGCGCACGTCGCCCGCCGGGGTCACGTCGACGCGGTCGATCACCCCGCGCAGACGCAGCCCCGATTCCAGCTCCGTCTCGACGAACAGTTCCCGCTCGGCGGGTTCCAGCCGCGTCGGGTCCTCCAGTGAGAACCACCGCTCGACGAGCCGCTCCGCCTCGCCCAGCCACCCCGCGAGGCGCTCTCCTCCCGGATCCTCCTCGAACAGCTCGGTCAGCTCGGGCTTCGACTCCAGCAGCCGGTCCCACTGGCCGGGGATCAGCGCCTTGGCCCTCGGCGCCGTCCGGTCCACCGCCGGGGCGTCGAACAGGCGCTCCAGCACCGCATGCACCAGCGTGCCCCGGGTAGCCGCCTCACTGGGCTTCTCCGGCAGCTTGTCGATGACCCGGAAGCGGTACAGCAGGGGGCACTGCATGAAATCGCTCGCGCGCGACGGCGACAGGGACGAGGGTGGCTGAGGCGGGCGCGGTACGGACGTCATGTCGCAGACCCTACGGCCCGCCACCGACACCCAGCGGCATACCATCGAGGCAGAGCTCGCACACAGCATGATCGTGGTAGAAGCCACCGACCGAAGGGACCCCGTGGACGAGAGCGGCGACGGCGGGCGCCCCCAGCCCGGCGCAGGGGGCACCGGCCCCGGCACCGGACCGGACAAGGGAAAGCCACGCCGTCCGGCAGAACCGGGCGGCGGCCTCCTGATGGGCCGTCCCTTCGGCGTGCCGGTGTACGTGGCCCCCAGCTGGTTCGTCGTCGCGGCCCTGATCACCTGGGTCTTCGGCGGCCAGCTCGACCGCGTCCTGCCGGAACTCGGCGGAGCCCGCTACCTGGTCGCGCTCTTCTTCGCGATCGCGTTCTATGCCTCCGTGCTCGTCCACGAGCTCGCCCACACCGTCGTCGCCCTGAGCTACAAGCTGCCGGTGCGCCGCATCCAGCTCCAGTTCTTCGGCGGCGTCTCCGAGATCGAGAAGGAGACGGAGACCCCGGGGCGCGAGTTCGTCCTCGCCTTCGTGGGGCCCCTGCTCTCCCTCGTCCTCGGCGGGGTGTTCTACGTCCCGCTCCAGTTCGTCGAAGCCGGCACCGTGCCCAGTGTGCTGCTCGCCGGGCTCATGATCTCCAACCTCATCGTCGCCGCCTTCAACCTGCTGCCCGGCCTTCCCCTGGACGGCGGACGCATGCTCCGGGCCGTCGTCTGGAAGATCACGGGCAAGCCCATGAGCGGCACCGTCGCCGCGGCGTGGGTCGGCCGGGGCCTGGCCGTCCTCGTCCTCATCGGCCTGCCCCTCCTCACCCACACAGGGGCCCTCGGCAACGCCACCAGCGAGATCAGCGGCATGGAGACCGTCACCGACGCGCTCCTGGCCGCGATCCTCGCCGGCATCATCTGGACCGGCGCCGGCAACAGCCTGCGCGTGGCCCGCCTCCGCGAACACCTCCCCGACCTCCGGGCCCGCACCCTCACCCGACGCGCCGTGCCCGTCGAGTCCGCGACCCCGCTCTCCGAGGCGCTCCGCCGCGCCAACGAGGCCGGCGCCCGGGCCCTGGTCGTAGTCGACGGACAGGGCAGCCCCAAGGGCGTCGTCCGGGAAGCGGCCATCGCGGGCGTCCCCGAACACCGCCGCCCCTGGGTGGCCGTCAGCGGCCTCGCCCAGGACCTCACCGACGGCATGAAGATCCCCGCCGAACTCGCGGGCGAGGCCCTCCTGGACCGTCTGAAGGCCACCCCGGCCACGGAGTACCTGGTCGTCGAGGACACCGGCGAGATCTACGGCGTCCTCTCCACCGCCGACGTCGAGCGGGCCTTCGTCAAGGCCATGGCCCGTCCCTCGGGCTGACGCCCCGGGAAGAGGCACCCGAAATACCGGTAGGCTGGTCACATGTCCGAACCGACCGGTGCCGCCCGCCGTCGCGGCCCATTCAAAGTCGGGGACCAGGTCCAGCTCACCGACCCCAAGGGACGCCACTACACCTTCACGCTCGAGGCCGGAAAGAACTTCCACACCCACAAGGGTTCTTTCCCGCACGACGAGCTGATCGGTGCTCCCGAGGGCAGTGTTGTCCGTACCACGGGAAACGTCGCCTATCTCGCGCTGCGCCCCCTGCTCCCCGACTACGTCCTGTCCATGCCCCGCGGTGCCGCCGTGGTCTACCCCAAGGACGCGGGCCAGATCCTGGCCTTCGCCGACATCTTCCCCGGCGCTCGCGTCGTCGAGGCGGGCGTCGGCTCCGGAGCGCTCAGCACCTTCCTGCTGCGTGCCATCGGTGAGCAGGGCATGCTGCACTCCTACGAGCGCCGCGAGGACTTCGCCGAGATCGCCCAGCAGAACGTCGAGCGCTACTTCGGGTCCCCGCACCCCGCCTGGGAACTGACCGTCGGCGACCTCCAGGACAACCTCTCGGACACCGACGTCGACCGCGTCGTCCTCGACATGCTCGCCCCCTGGGAGTGCCTCGAGGCCGTCTCCAAGGCCCTGGTGCCCGGCGGCATCCTCTGCGCGTACGTGGCGACCACGACCCAGCTCTCGCGGACCGTCGAGTCCATCCGCGAGATCGGCTGCTTCGCCGAACCGCAGCCCTGGGAGTCGATGATCCGCAACTGGCACGTCGAAGGCCTGGCCGTACGGCCCGACCACCGGATGATCGGCCACACCGGCTTCCTCGTCACCGCCCGCCGCCTCGCGGACGGCGTCGAGCCGCCGCTGCGCCGCCGTCGCCCCTCCAAGGGCGCCTACGGCGAGGACTACAGCGGCCCCGGCAGCCGGAGCGGCTCCGCCGGCCGCGACTGACCCCGCACAACGCGCAGGCGCCGCCGCCGAGTTCCCGGACCGACCCGGGCCCGGCGGCGGCGTCTTTCCGTCGGCGGCCACGACCCCGCCGTTCCCCTCGGGTGTGAGGTGTGGCACGATGCTGGCCACCCCCGCCCGCCGACGTCCGTTCGGCACCGCCTATCCAGGCCACCAGGAACCACAGGAGACATACCGCGTGCAGACCTCCGCGCTCCCGGACCTCGCGCACACCGACGCCAAGCCGGTGCACTGGCTCGCCACGGCGACCGCGATGGCCGCGGTCGTCGCCGCGGCGGGACTGCTCCAGCCCGAAGCGACCACCGCCACCGCCTCGGCGTCCGAACACCGCGTCACCACGCAGCAGGGCAGCGCGCCGGCCGCGGCGGCGCCCGACCCGGCGGGAGTCACCTTCCCCCTCGACTGCGGTGCTGCCGGACAGACGGTGGCCGACAGTGCGGCCGGGGACCTCGACGGGGACGGCGGGCCGGAGACCGTGGCCGTCGTCCGCTGCGCCGCCGGGTCCGGCACCCCGCCCAGCGGCATCTACGTCCTGACACAGCCGAGCGGGGCCGCGCCCCGGGTCGTGGCGACCCTGGTGGACCCCGCTCAGAAGCTCAACGTCACCGAATTCGGCGTACGCGACGGCCGGATCTCGGCCACCCTGCTCGGCTACTCCTCCGCGGACGTGCCGCGCTGCTGCCCCGACGAGCAGGAGAGCGCCACCTGGGAGTGGAAGGGCAACGCGTTCATCAAGTCCGCCGGCCCCGCCGGCAGCACCGCGCGGGACGCCTGAGGCGTTACTCCGCGTCCGGCCCGAAGACTTCCACGTTGTCCGAGACGCGACGTACATGAATGCAGTCGCCCGGGCACTCCTTGGCCGAGTCCACGACGTCCTGGAGCAGCGGCAGCGGCACCGGGGTGGTGGCGCCCTTGTCCTGGAGGAGCTCGTCCTCGTCGCTCTTCACGTAGGCGAGACCGTCGATGTCCAGCTCGAACACCTCGGGTGCGTACTGCACGCAGATGCCGTCGCCCGTACAGAGGTCCTGGTCGATCCAGACCTCTAGATCCTGCGTGTCACGGTCGCCCGGAGCGTCCTGCTGCACGGTCATGTGTCCTGCCGTTCCCTGCGTATCTGCACCAATTGAAGCCAGCCCTGACGGGTGTTGAACACTTCGACGATACAACCGGCTGCTTTCCGGTGCCGAAGGGTGGGTATTCCTTTGGCGTGAGGGAGAGCGCAAGGGTGAAGATCGGACAGACTCCGGGGTCTTTGTGATCTAGGGGTTTCAATCATCACCCACCCAGGTAGGGTCAGGAAGCGTCCAGCTCCCCTTGGAGGAGGTGAGGACCGTGGCAGCCCACGACGACGACATCAACCGCGGCACCCGGCCCGCGCGCGGGTCAGAAGACCCGGCCGGCCAGGTCGCCTATCTCGAGCAGGAAATCGCCGTCCTGCGACGTAAGCTCGCCGACTCTCCGCGCCATTCGAGGATTCTCGAAGAGCGGATCGTCGAGTTGCAGACCAACCTGGCAGGTGTGTCCGCGCAGAACGAGCGGCTCGCCAACACACTCCGGGAGGCCCGCGACCAGATCGTGGCCCTCAAGGAGGAGGTCGACCGGCTGGCCCAGCCACCGGCCGGCTTCGGTGTCTTCCTGCAGGCCAACGAGGACGACACCTGTGACATCTTCACCGGGGGCCGCAAGCTCCGGGTGAACGTGAGCCCCAGCGTCGAGCTCGAAGGCCTCCGGCGAGGCCAGGAAGTCATGCTCAACGAAGCGCTCAACGTGGTCGAGGCCATGGAATTCGAGCGGGCCGGGGACATCGTCACCCTCAAGGAGATCCTCGAGGACGGCGAGCGCGCCCTGGTCGTCGGGCACACCGACGAGGAACGGGTGGTGAGGCTCGCCGAGCCCCTGCTGGACATCACCATCCGTCCCGGCGACGCCCTGCTGCTGGAACCCAGGTCCGGCTACGTCTACGAAGTGGTCCCCAAGAGCGAGGTCGAGGAGCTCGTCCTCGAAGAGGTCCCGGACATCGACTACAACAAGATCGGTGGTCTGGGCGACCAGATCGAACTGATCCGCGACGCGGTCGAGCTCCCGTACCTCCACCCGGACCTCTTCAGGGAACACGAACTCCGGCCGCCGAAGGGCATCCTGCTCTACGGCCCTCCGGGATGCGGCAAGACGCTCATCGCCAAGGCCGTCGCCAACTCGCTCGCCAAGAAGGTCGCCGAGGTCACCGGGCAGCCTGCGGGGAAGAGCTACTTCCTCAATATCAAGGGTCCCGAGCTCCTCAACAAGTACGTCGGCGAGACCGAGCGGCACATCCGCCTCGTCTTCCAGCGTGCCCGGGAGAAGGCGAGCGAGGGTACACCCGTCATCGTCTTCTTCGACGAGATGGAATCCCTCTTCCGCACCCGTGGTTCCGGTGTCAGCTCGGACGTGGAGAACACCATCGTTCCGCAGCTGCTCGCCGAGATCGACGGCGTGGAGGGCCTGGAGAACGTCATCGTCATCGGTGCCTCCAACCGTGAGGACATGATCGACCCCGCGATCCTGCGACCCGGGCGTCTCGACGTGAAGATCAAGATCGAGCGTCCGGACGCGGAGGCCGCGAAGGACATCTTCGCGAAGTACCTCACGCCGTCGCTGCCGCTGCACTCGGACGACCTGGCCGAGCACACCGGCTCGAAGGAGGCCGCCGCCCACGCGATGATCCAGTCCGTCGTGGAGCGGATGTACACGGAATCCGAGGAGAACCGCTTCCTCGAGGTCACCTACGCGAACGGCGACAAGGAAGTCCTGTACTTCAAGGACTTCAACTCCGGAGCGATGATTCAGAACATCGTGGACCGGGCAAAGAAAATGGCCATCAAGGCATTCCTCGAGCAGGGCCAGAAGGGCCTGCGCGTCTCCCACCTCCTCCAGGCGTGCGTGGACGAGTTCAAGGAGAACGAGGACCTGCCCAACACCACCAACCCGGACGACTGGGCCAGGATTTCCGGAAAAAAGGGCGAGCGGATCGTGTTCATCCGCACACTCGTCACCGGAAAGCAGGGCGCAGACACCGGTCGGTCCATCGACACGGTGGCAAATACCGGACAGTACCTGTAAAACGCAGACCGGCTGCGGATGCCCGGCAGGGTATCCGCAGCCGGCCGTTTTCCCGGCAGGTCCGGCCACACCCGAAGAATGACGCAATTGATCTCCCCACCGGCGCAGCGGCGCTCTAGGCTCTGCATTACCGCCGAGTCGCGCAGTGCGGGGACGGGCACCGCGGACCAGCAGCGGTACTTGAGCGCCGCTCCCGGAGGGGGGCGCCGCCGGGCAAGGAGGGCCGCATGACCGTACGGCGAGTGATGGGCATCGAGACGGAGTACGGGATCTCCGTCCCCGGCCAGCCCAACGCCAATGCCATGCTCACCTCGTCCCAGATCGTCAACGCCTACGCGGCGGCGATGCACCGGGCGCGCCGCGCCCGCTGGGACTTCGAGGAGGAGAATCCGCTGCGCGACGCGCGAGGCTTCGACCTCGCCCGTGAGACCGCCGACTCCAGTCAGCTCACCGACGAGGACATCGGCCTGGCCAATGTCATCCTCACCAACGGTGCGCGGCTGTACGTCGACCACGCGCACCCCGAATACAGCTCACCCGAGATCACCAATCCGCTGGACGCCGTGCTCTGGGACAAGGCCGGCGAGCGGGTGATGGCGGAAGCGGCCGAGCGGGCCGCCGCGATCCCCGGGGCCCAGCCGATCCACCTCTACAAGAACAACACCGACAACAAGGGCGCGTCCTACGGCACGCACGAGAACTACCTGATGAAGAGGGAAACCCCCTTCTCGGACATCGTGCGCCATCTGACGCCGTTCTTCGTCTCCCGGCAGGTCGTCACCGGCGCGGGCCGGGTCGGAATCGGCCAGGACGGCCACGAGCACGGCTTCCAGATCAGTCAGCGCGCCGACTACTTCGAGGTCGAGGTCGGCCTCGAGACCACGCTCAAGCGCCCCATCATCAACACCCGCGACGAACCGCACTCCGACGCCGAGAAGTACCGCCGGCTGCACGTGATCATCGGTGACGCCAACCTTTCCGAGATCTCGACCTATCTGAAGCTCGGCACCACCTCGCTGGTCCTCGCCATGATCGAGGACGGCTTCATCAACGTCGACCTGGCGGTGGACCAGCCGGTCCGTACCCTGCACCAGGTCTCCCACGACCCGACCCTCAAGCAGCTCGTCACGCTCCGCAGCGGCCGGACACTCACCGCTGTGCAGCTCCAGATGGAGTACTTCGAGCTGGGCCGCAAATACGTCGAGGAGCGGTACGGGGCGGACGCCGACGAGCAGACCAAGGATGTCCTGGCCCGCTGGGAGGACACCCTGAACCGCCTGGAGAGCGACCCGATGAGCCTGTCGGGCGAGCTGGACTGGATCGCCAAGCGGGAGCTCATGGAGGGCTACCGGCGCCGCGACGGCCTGGACTGGGACGCCCCGCGCCTGCACCTGGTGGACCTCCAGTACGCGGACGTCCGGGCCGACAAGGGTCTGTACAACCGCCTGGCGGCCCGCGGGAAGATCAAGCGGCTGCTGGAAGAGAACGATGTCGAGCGGGCCCGCACGAAGCCCCCGGAGGACACCAGGGCCTACTTCCGGGGCCGCTGCCTGGAGCAGTACGCGGACGACGTGGCCGCGGCCTCCTGGGACTCGGTCATCTTCGACCTGCCCGACCGTGACTCCCTGCAGCGGGTGCCCACCATGGAACCGCTGCGGGGTACGCGCGCTCACGTCGAGGAGCTCCTGGACCGCTGCCGCACGGCGGAAGAGCTGGTCCGGACGCTCACGGGGGCCTGAAAAGGGCCCCGGCTGGGAATCAATCAGATGACCTCCGGACGTTGAGGAAAGTACCGGGCCAATGTCGGACCCCGTGGGTAGGGTCTGATCAAGTGCTTCGAACCGAGCGGGGTGAGCTACATGGCGACCAAGGACACCGGCGGCGGACAGCAGAAGGCGACACGTTCCACCGAGGAGACCGAGGAGCAGGCGCAGGACGCGCAGGCCTCCGAGGACCTCGCGGAGCGGCAGGAGAAGCTCAGCGACGACGTCGACGACGTCCTCGACGAGATCGACGACGTACTCGAGTCCAATGCCGAGGATTTCGTCAGGTCATTTGTTCAGAAAGGCGGGGAATAGGGCTTAGTGTCCGATATTCCTGCCGGAAGGAAATGCTCTCGCTGCCGTAGGGCTCCGCCGGCGGAGTCCTACGCCAGTAACAGAGCTATGCGGGACGGACGGCCTCCAGGCGTATTGCCGGGAATGCTCTGCTGAGTACTACCGGCAGCGCCAGGAGGCCAAGGGCGGGTCCGTCCGAGTCAAGGTGCCGGTGCCGCGCGGACACAAGCGTTGCCCCCGGTGCGGCGAGGCGAAACCGCATGACCAGTGGGAACGCAACACATCGTCCTCCGACGGCTGGTCGAGCTACTGCCGTCCATGCCGAGCCGAGCGGAATCGGGTCAGCTACTTCCAGCGCAAGTACGGCCTCAGCCCGGCGGAGTCGGACGGTTTGATCGCCGCTCAGCAGGGTGTTTGCTGTATCTGTCCGACTGCTCCTGCAGAGCATGTGGATCACTGTCACAGGACGGGTAGGGTCCGTGGCGTACTGTGCTTCAGCTGCAACGCAGCCTTGGGGCAGCTCAAAGATCGGCCGGATGCCATAAGGCGTGCAGCCGCATACGTGGAGGGAAACGCGTGGAAGCCAACACTCGTAGCACCGGGCGTCTACCAGCTGCCTTCCTGACCCCGGGTTCGTCGTCGTTCATGGACTTCCTGTCCGATCACTCACCCGAGATCCTTCCCGGCAACCGCAGCCTGCCGCCGCTGCAGGGCGCCATCGAGGCGCCGCACGGCACCACGATCGTCGCGGCCTCGTTCCCCGGCGGGGTCGTGCTCGCCGGTGACCGGCGGGCGACCATGGGAAACATGATCGCGCAGCGCGACATCGAGAAGGTGTTCCCGGCCGACGAGTACTCGGCGGTGGGGATCGCCGGCACGGCGGGGCTCGCCGTGGAGATGGTCAAGCTGTTCCAGCTCGAGCTGGAACACTTCGAGAAGGTCGAGGGCGCCACGCTCTCCCTGGAGGGCAAGGCCAACCGGCTCTCGACGATGATCCGCAGCAATCTGGCGATGGCCATGCAGGGTCTGGCGGTCGTCCCGCTCTTCGCCGGGTACGACGTCGACCGCGAGAAGGGCCGGATCTTCTCCTACGACGTCACGGGCGGGCGTTCCGAGGAGCACGGTTACGCGGCCACCGGCTCGGGCTCCGTCTTCGCGCGCGGGTCGATGAAGAAGCTGTACCGCGGCGACCTGACGGAGGAGCAGACACTCACCCTGGTCGTGCAGGCGCTGTACGACGCGGCGGACGACGACTCGGCGACCGGTGGCCCGGACGTGGCCCGCCGGATCTATCCGATCGTCACCGTCATCACCGATGAGGGCTTCCGCAAGCTGGACGACACGGAATCCTCGGAGATCGCACGCGCGATCCTGGAGCGCCGGCTCGAGCAGCCCGACGGCCCCCGCGCCGCGCTCCTCTGACCGGTCCGACGCTTCTCCGATGCACTCGTCACTGACAGAAAGGGACGGATAGCCGGTGTCGACGCCGTTCTATGTCTCACCTCAGCAGGCCATGGCCGACCGGGCGGAATACGCCCGGAAGGGCATCGCCCGTGGTCGCAGCCTGGTTGTGCTGCAGTTCGCCGACGGCATTGTGTTCGTCGGCGAGAACCCGTCCCGTGCGCTGCACAAGTTCAGCGAGATCTACGACCGGATCGGCTTCGCCGCCGCCGGCAAGTACAACGAGTACGAGAACCTCCGCATCGGCGGTGTCCGCTACGCGGATCTGCGTGGATACACCTACGACCGTGACGATGTGACGGCCCGCGGGCTGGCCAACGTCTACGCGCAGACACTGGGCACCATCTTCTCCAGCGCGGCCGAGAAGCCGTACGAGGTGGAGCTGGTGGTGGCCGAAGTCGGCGCCGGGCCCGAGGGCGACCAGATCTACCGGCTGCCCCATGACGGTTCGATCGTGGACGAGCACGGCTCGGTCGCGGTCGGAGGGAACGCCGAGCAGATCAGCACCTTCCTGGATCAGCGCCACCGTGACGGGATGTCGCTCGCCGAGGCGCTGAAGCTGGCTGTGCAGGCGCTGTCCCGCGAGGCCAACGGCAACGAGCGGGAGATTCCCGCCGAGCGGCTCGAGGTCGCGGTCCTCGACCGGACGAGGCCGCAGCAGCGCAAGTTCAAGCGCATCGTCGGCCGGCAGCTGAGCAGGCTGCTGGACGCGGACGGCGCCGGGGCGACCCCGACGGACGCCCCCTCCGACGCGGAGGAGCCCGAAGGCGGCGGCAAGCCGGCCGCCGGCACCGGTACGCCCGCGAAGGATGCCGACGCTCCTGACGAGGGCACGGGCGGCGCGAAGAAGAAGTAGCGGGCTCCGGCAGAGCCGTGAGGGTGCCCCCGGCCACGGCCGGGGGCACCCTCACGCGGTGGGCGGGGGTGCGGTGGAACCCCGCACCACCAGGTGGACGGGGAGATCGGGGTGCTCGGCGGGGCGGCCCTCCAGGACGTCCAGCAGGGCCGCCATGCCCCGCTCGCCTACCTGTTCGGCCGGGAGCCGCACCGTGGTCAGTTCCGGTTCCACCGCCGTGGCGAGCGCCAGGTCGTCGAAGCCGGTCACGGAGATGTCGTCGGGGACCCGGAGACCCCGCCTGCGCACCGCCTTGCAGGCACCGGCGGCCAGGATGTCGTCGTCACAGACGACGGCCGTGGGCAGTGGGCCGGAGGCGAGGACCCTCTCCGCCGCCTCGCGCCCGGCCCGCACGTCCAGCGGGGCCCTCACGGTGCGCAGGGCGGCGCCGGGGACGTCCCGCACGGCCTCCCGCAGAGCCCGGGCGCGCACCGCGAAGGTCCAGGTGTCCACGGCGGACGCGAGGTGCACGATCCGGCGGTGGCCCAGGCCCAGCAGATGTCCCGTCACCTGGCGCATGCCGTCCGCGATGTCGAGGTTCACGCGCGCCGCGGCCCCATGGCCCTCGGGGTCGCTGTCCAGCATCACCAGCGGCAGGTCCGCGCCCCTCAGCGCGCCCAGGGCGTCCGCCGCCATCGACGAGGCGATGACGCCGTCGAGTGCCGCGCGTGCCGAGGCGAACGGGTCCCTCGCGGGGCCGGTGCCGTCGGGGGAGGGGTAGAGGACCACTCCGAAGTCGTGCTCGGCGGCGACGGCCGCGGCGCCCGTGTACACGCGGGCGAAGAACTCGTTGGTGAGCGCGGGGACGACGAGCAGGGCGGTGCGGGTGCGGCCCAGCCGGAGGCTGCGGGCGGCGAGATTCGGCCGGTAGCCGAGGTCGCGGGCGCTGTCACGGACCCGCTCGGCGGTCCCGGCCGACACCCGTCCACGCCATTTGTCGCCGAGCACGAGCGAGACCGTGGCCTGTGACACGCCCGCGGCCCGTGCCACGTCACGGCTGGTGGGCCGGGGTGGGGCCGGCTGCCGGGCGCTGCTCACTCGTGCCTCCGTGCTGGACCGGTCGGACGCGGCGGGATGGACTGCCGGGACGCCCACATGGTACGTATGAACACCGACGTTATACGTAAAACCCCGGGACTGCTGCACCTTCGGGGGAGAGGGGTGGACATGGCCGCGGGATATCTGGACATCCTCCGGGCGCGGCATGCCGCCCGGCTGCTGGCGGGAACACTGGTGGGGCGGCTGCCGAACGGCACCGCCCACATCGCGATCGTCCTGTTCACCCGTGCGGAGGGCGGCAGCTACACACTGGCCGGCGCCCTCGCGGCGGCCTACGGCCTCGCGACGGCGGTGGGACAGCCGCTGCTGGGCCGGGCCGTGGACCTGTACGGGCAGCCGCGTGTCCAGCTCCCCGCAGCGGTCGTGTCCGCGCTGGGCATGGCCGCACTCGCCCTGGCGGGCCTCGGTTCGCTCCCGGTCGCGTACGCGGCGGTCGTCGTGGCCGGTGTGTCCACGCCCCCGCTGGAGGGCGGTCTGCGTGCCCTGTGGCCGACGGTCCTGGGCCGGGAGGACCGGGTGCACCGGGCGTACGCCATGGACGCGGTGGCCCAGGAGATCATGTTCACGGTGGGGCCGCTCCTCGTGACGGTCCTGGTGTCGCTCTGGTCGCCTGCCGCCGCCCTCCTGGTCATCAACGCCATCGGCGTCCTGGGAGCCCTGTCCGTCGTCCTGTCCGAGCCCTCCAGGGCGTGGCGTTCGGCGCCCCGTGAAGCCCACTGGCTCGGGGCCCTGCGCTCCCCGGGGCTGCTCGCGCTGCTCGGCGCCTTCTTCTTCGTCGGGCTCGCGCTCGGCTCGATCACCGTGGCCGGTGTGGCGTACGCCGACGACCACGGCCAGGAGTCCGTGTACGGCTGGCTGATGGCCGCCCTCGGGCTCGGCGCACTCATCGGCGGAGCGGTGTACGGCGCGCGGGAGTGGGCCGGGGCGCCCGAACGCAGGCTGCGGGTCATCGTCGCCCTGCTGGCCCTGGGCTACCTGCCGCTGGTGCTGACGCCCGGTGTGCCCGCGATGACCGCGCTGGCGGCACTGGCCGGAGTGTTCCTGGCCCCGGCGATCGCCTGCTCGTTCATCGTCGTGGACCGGCACGCGCCGCGGGGCACGGTGACCGAGGCGTTCTCCTGGCTCGTGACGACCTTCGGGGTGGGTGCGGCGGCCGGAACGGCGGTGGCGGGCCCGGCCGTCGAGATCGGCGGGACGGCGTGGAGTTTCGCCGTCGCCGGGGCCGGGGGAGTGGCCGCGTTGCTGGTCCTGCTGGCCACCGGAAGGGTCCTCGCAGCTCCCGGACATACGCCCGCAGTTGTGGCCGGTTCGGAAAATGATCGAAACGGTGCTGCCGAACCCGGTTTCAGCTCAGGCCATAAGGCGTAATGTTCAGTCATGGACCGCCGCATTTTCGGGCTGGAGAACGAGTACGGCGTCACGTGCACGTTCAGGGGACAGCGCCGACTGTCACCTGACGAAGTGGCGCGCTACCTCTTCCGCCGTGTTGTGTCATGGGGCCGCAGCAGCAATGTCTTCCTGCGGAACGGCGCCCGCCTCTACCTCGACGTGGGATCGCATCCGGAATACGCGACACCCGAATGCGACAACGTGACCGAACTGGTCACGCACGACAAGGCGGGCGAGCGCATTCTCGAAGGCCTGCTCGTCGACGCCGAACGCCGCCTGCACGAGGAGGGAATCGCAGGCGACGTCTATCTCTTCAAGAACAACACCGACTCGGCTGGAAACTCCTACGGCTGTCACGAGAACTACCTCGTGGCCCGGCACGGAGAATTCTCCCGGCTCGCGGACATCCTCATTCCGTTCCTCGTCACCCGTCAGCTCATCTGCGGTGCCGGCAAGGTGCTGCAGACGCCGCGCGGAGCCGTCTACTGCGTGAGCCAGCGGGCCGAACACATCTGGGAGGGCGTCAGCTCCGCGACGACGCGCTCACGTCCGATCATCAACACCCGGGACGAACCGCACGCCGACGCGGAGCGGTACCGCCGCCTCCACGTCATCGTCGGTGACTCCAACATGTCCGAGACGACCATGCTCCTCAAGGTCGGTGCCACCGACCTCGTGCTGCGCATGATCGAGGCGGGCACGGTGATGCGCGACCTGACCCTGGAGAACCCGATCCGGGCCATCCGCGAGGTCAGCCACGACATCACCGGACAGCGGAAGGTGCGTCTGGCCAGCGGCCGTGAGGCATCGGCCATCGAGGTGCAGCGCGAGTACTACGAGAAGGCCGTCGACTTCGTCGAGCGCCGGGGCATCCGCACCGGCACCGTCGACCAGGTCCTCGAGCTGTGGGGCCGCACGCTGGACGCCATCGAGGCCGAGGACCTCGACCGCATCGGCACCGAGATCGACTGGGTCATGAAGTACAAGCTCATCGAGCGGTACCGGGCCAAGAACAACATGACCATGTCGAATCCGCGAGTCGCCCAGATAGACCTCGCCTACCACGACATCCACCGGCGGCGCGGGCTCTACTACCTCCTGGAGCGTAAGGGGCAGGCCGCCCGCATCTGTAACGACCTCAAGATCTTCGAGGGTAAATCGGTGCCCCCGCAGACGACCAGGGCGCGGCTGCGCGGCGATTTCATCCGCCGGGCGCAGGAACAGCGGCGGGACTTCACCGTCGACTGGGTTCACCTCAAGCTCAACGACCAGGCGCAGCGCACCGTTCTCTGCAAGGACCCCTTCCGTTCCGTGGACGAGCGGGTGGAGAAGCTGATCGCGGGCATGTGAGTGCCGGGAAGCCCTCTCGACAGCCGATTTCCGCCGAGGGGGCCGCAACGGTGTCTTTTCGATTTCCCGACTCCCGGTGCGGCCACTGAGGGAAGCGGGCCCGCCTGCGAAAAGGGGCTCACTGTACGCCGGGGCGAACCTGCCCCGGCGTACAGCTGTGTCGGTACTCGTGATGCCGCTGGGACGAAGTCGTAGAGTGGCGGGACTGCCCGGAGCCCCCTACTCGCGAGTTGGACTGATGAACCCCACGAAAACTGCCCGGCGAGCCGCCGCCGTACTGGTTGTGCCCGCTCTGCTGTTCACCGCCGCCTGCGGGTCCGACGCCAAGGACGACGACGCACCGAAGTCGGGGACCGTCGCCAAGGTGTCCGGGAAGTTCGGCGCCGAGCCCAAGATCGAGGTGCCCAAGGGCGCCAAGGTGTCCGACAAGGTCGCCGTGGACGACGTCTCCGCAGGTGACGGTGCCGAGGTCAAGAAGGGCGACATCGTCCGCCTGGACTTCGCCGGCAACATCGAGGCGCTCGGTTCCACCTGGGCCCAGCGTCAGGGCGCAGACCCGAAGGCCCCCCGTGCGCAGGTCGTGCAGGAGATCGGCCAGCAGGGGCAGATGCTGCCGACCAAGGTGGCTGACGCGCTGACCGGCCACAAGGTCGGCAGCCGCGTCCAGGTCGAGGGCACGGCCGAGACGATCGTCGGCGACCAGCTGAACCCGCAGTCCGGGATCAAGCCCACCGATCCCCTGATCTGGGTCGTCGACATCGTGAACGCCAAGAAGGTCGACAAGAAGGCCGAGGCGAAGGGCACGCAGGCCGCGAGCGAGCCCGGCACGCCCGAGGTGAAGGCCCAGCCGCAGAAGGCCGCGACGATCACCGTCCCCAAGGGTGAGAAGGCGCCGAAGGACCTTCAGGAGCAGGTGCTGATCAAGGGCGACGGCGCCGAGGTCAAGGCCGGACAGGGCCTGGTCGTCCAGTACACGGGTGTGAAGTGGGAGGACGGCAAGAAGTTCGACTCCTCCTGGGACCACGGTGGCGCGAGCGCCTTCCCGATCGGCGTCGGCGGTGTCATCTCCGGCTGGGACAAGGGGCTGGTCGGCAAGCACGTCGGCGACCGCGTCCTGCTGACGATTCCGCCGGGCCAGGCCTACGGTGCCGATCCGTCGAACGAGCTGGCCAAGAACAACCTGGTCTTCGTCGTCGACATCCTCGGCGCCGTCTGAGCGGTGACGTGAGCCGTGCGAGACTCGTGCGGTTGTCCCCGAGATTCTTTTTAGGAGCAATTCAGTGAGCATCGAGAAGCCCGAGATCGACTTCCCGGGTGGCGAGCCGCCGGCCGACCTGGAGATCAAGGAAATCTGGGAGGGCGACGGATCTGTGGCCCAGGCTGGTCAGACCGTCTCCGTGCACTACGTCGGTGTGGCCTTCTCCACCGGCGAGGAGTTCGACGCCTCGTGGAACCGCGGCACGCCGCTGCAGTTCAAGCTCGGTGCCGGCCAGGTCATCGCCGGCTGGGACAAGGGTGTCCAGGGCATGAAGGTCGGCGGCCGTCGCCAGCTGACCATCCCCGCGCACCTCGCCTACGGCGACCGCGGCGCGGGCGGCGGCGCCATCGCCCCGGGCGAGACGCTGATCTTCGTCTGCGACCTCGTCGGCGTCTGATCCGTCCGTCCACAGCAGTTCCGCAAGGATGCTGTCGGTTCACTCCGCCCCGCTGGATCTCATCCAGCGGGGCGGAGCGCTGCGTACGAGCAGCGTCCGCAAGGCAATGGCCCTCGCTTTGGCCCGGACACCCCGGGGCGGTACGGTCGACGGTCGGAGAGCACGTCGAGAAAGGGCGTCGATGGCGATTGCCAAGGCCGAACGGCTGATGAACCTGGCACTGTGTCTGCTGGGTACCCGGCGTCCGCTCAGCAAGCGTGAGCTCCGCGGGTCCATCGAGGCGTACCTGGAGGCGGGCTCCGACGAGTCCTTCAACCGGATGTTCGAGCGGGACAAGGACGATCTCCGCGAACTCGGCCTGATCATCGAGACCGTCGAGAACCTGGACGGCGACACCGGATATCTCGCGCGCCGCGACAGCAACCGGCTGCCCCCCATCACCCTGGACGCCGAGGAGGCCGCGGCCCTCGGGCTCGCGGCCAAGGTGTGGCAGCAGGCCCGCCTCGCCGGCGCCGCCAGCGGCGCCCTGCAGAAGCTGCGGGCCGCCGGCATGCCGGAGGCCGAGGACGCCTACGAGGTGCACAGCGCCCTCGAGCCCCGTATCCCGGTTCACGAGGCCGCCTTCGAACCGCTGATGCTCGCCTGCCGTGACCGCCGCCCGGTCACCTTCGACTACCGCAAGGGCAACGCCGCCCGTCCCGAGCAGCGCCAGGTCGAGCCCTGGACGCTCGAATGCTGGCGCGGCCACTGGTATCTGGCCGGCTGGGACCGTGACCGGGGCGCCGAGCGGGTCTTCCGGCTGTCCCGGATCTCGGGCCGGGTCCGCTCCCGCGCGGCCGCCTTCACGGCCCCGGTCCCCGACGCGGTCACCGTCCGCGAGACCGTGGAGAGCTGGGCCGGCGAGACCGCCACCAGGACAGCCCTGATCAGGCTGCGCACCGGGTCCGGCTACCCGCTGCGCTCCCGCGCCCTGTCGGTACGGGAACTCGGTGACGGCTGGGACGAGTTGGAGATTCCGTACGGACACGGGCTGGACGCCTGGCTCGTGGAGTTCGGGCCCGACGTGATCGTGAGTCGACCCGACGATCTGCGGGCCGACGTGATGGACCGGCTGCGCGCCGTGGCCAAGGACTGAGGGGGACCCGTACTCGTGGCCACGAACGCGATCGACCAGACCCGGCGGATGCTCTCCCTCGTCACCTACCTGCGCGAGCGCCCCGGCGCGCACGTCCAGGACGTGGCACGGGCCTTCGGGATCACCGAGGACGAGCTGATCTCCGACCTCGACGTGCTTCCCATGTGCGGCACCAGCTTCCGCGGGGGCGACCTGCTGGACATCGACACCGACGGCGACCGGATCTGGTGGCACAACCCGGACGACGTCGCCGAGCCACTACGGCTGGCCGCCGACGAGGCGACCGCCCTGCTCGTCGCGGCCCGTGCCGTCGCCACGCTCCCCGGTCTGCGTGAGAGCGACCGGCAGGCGCTGGTGCGCGCGACCGCGAAGCTGGAGACGGCGGCCGGTGAGGTGGGGGCAGCCAGCTCCCGGCTCTCGGTCACCTTCGAGTCCGAGGGTGGCGTCTTCGCCGACGTGGACCGCGCGATCTCCGAGCGGCGCAGGCTCTGGCTGCGCTACTACTCGCCCGCGCGCGACGAGCTCACCGAGCGCGAGGTGGACCCGATCCGGCTGTTCGCCGTCGGCCGCACCTATATGGAGGGCTGGTGCCGGCTCACCGAGGCGCGACGCACGTTCCGGCTCGACCGGGTCGCCGAGATCAGGCTCCTCGACGCCCCCTCCGCCCCGCCGGAGCTGGAGCTGCGTGACCTCTCCGAGGGGCTGGTGCAGCCCGCCGCCGAGGATCCGGAGGTCGTGATCGAGGTCGGCCCCGGCGGCCGGTGGGTCGCCGAGTACTACCCCCACGACAGTGCGGAGGAACTGCCCGACGGCGGTCTGCGGATCACGCTCCGCACCCCCGATCCCGCCTCCCTGCGCAGGCTCGCCCTGCGGCTGGGCGGGGAGGGACGCATCACATCGCCCCCGGACCTGGCCGAGAGTGCCAGGCTGGCGGCGCGTGAGGCGCTGGCCGCCTACGACGGCGCGCTCTGAGCGGCGGCCACCGGTGCAGCGAGGAGGAAGAAACCGTATGACCCCGATACCGAGCACGCCGGCCGGACCGGTTTCGCTCCCGGCGCACGACGCCATGCGTTTCCGGGCGGCCTGCCCGGACTGCCGTGAACGGTTCGAGCTCGGGGCGGGAGCGCTGCGGCTGGCGATAGGCGCCAGCCGCCGTACGACCTTCTACTCCTTCACCTGCCCCGCGTGCGGTTCCGCGGTCCGCAAGCCTGCCGGAGAGCGCATCGTCGAGCTGCTCAGCGGCGGCGGGGTGCGGACGCTGCGCCTGCACACCGCCCTGCGGTAACGAGAGACACCGGAGATCCACCCATGTTCTGGCCCATGCTCGCCATCGCCCTGGGATTCGCCGGTCTGGCCGTGCTCGGCGTCCTGGCCGTCAAGGTCTTCGTCGAGGCACAGCGGCTGGCCGGACAGGTCGCCGAGACCACCCGGCGGATCAACCGAGCGGCGGAGGATCTCGAACGAGCGGCCACCACGCTCGCCGATACCGGAGAGGCCCTGTGACGACGGGCGCGGCCTCCTGATTCACCGGTTCGGGGGGTACGCTGCTGGAGCGGCTCAGGCAGGGAGGTGTGGGCCGCAAGCGGGAGTACGCACGGGCATTGCCTCACGTTTACCCCTGCGGGTTACGATCGCTGCCAGCGCGAACCGGACATGCGTCCGGTCGAACGGGTAGCGAGCCCACCCTCCAGACGCCTCAGTGAGAAGGAAGCGCACATGTCGATCGGGAATCTGAAGCCCCTCGAGATCATTCTGATCATCGCTGTCATCCTGCTGCTCTTCGGCGCCAAGAAGCTTCCCGACATGGCGCGTTCGCTCGGCAAGTCGGCCCGCATCCTCAAGAGCGAGGCCAAGGCCATGAAGAAGGACGACGGGGAGCCGGCGGCGCCCACCACCGAGACCGTCGCGGACCCCACCCCGCCCGCGGCCACCGCGCGCACGATCCAGGCCGCTCCGGGAGACGTCACCAGCGCCCGTCCGGTCAGCGAGCCCAAGCCCACCACCCAGAGCTGACAGCTCCGCACATCCGGCAGTTGCCGATCGAGACGAGGGAAGTGGGTTGCTCAAGTCTGCCCGCAAGCAGGAGAAGGACGACGAGGGGCGGATGCCCCTCCTCGATCACCTGCGTGAGCTGCGCAACCGGCTGCTGAAGTCGGTCCTGGCCATCGGCGTGGTGACGATCGTCGCCGCCTTCTACCAGAAGGAGATCTACGACTTCCTTCTGAGCCCGCTTCTCACCTCGGTGGGCTGCGAGGACGGCGTGGTCGTGGCCGTGGACGGCAAGCCCTGCGCCGTCGTGAAGACGGACACCCTCATGGGCCCCTTCACCAACGCGCTCAAGGTCGGCCTGATGTCGGGTGTGCTGCTCGCCTCCCCGGTATGGCTCTTCCAGCTCTGGGCCTTCGTGGCGCCCGGGCTGCACAGGAGCGAGAAGCGCTACGCCTACGGCTTCGTGGTCCTCGGTGCGCCGCTGTTCCTGTCGGGCGGGTACCTCGCCTACGCGATCCTTCCGCAGACCGCGGAGATCATGCTCGGGTTCAGCCCGGCGAACGTCCAGAACCAGATCGCCCTCGACAGCTACCTCGACCTGCTGACCAGGATGGTCATCGTCTTCGGTCTCGCCTTCGAGCTGCCGCTGCTCCTCGTCGCGCTGAACCTGACCGGTGTCGTGTCGGGCAAGAGGATGCTGGGCTGGTGGCGCGGCATGATCGTCGGTCTCACCGCGTTCGCGGCGATCGCGACGCCCGGCGGTGAGCCGTTGTCCATGCTCATCCTGGCGGGGCCGCTCGCAGCCTTCTACTTCATGGCCACAGGGTTCTCCCTCCTCAACGACAAGAGGAAGCGCCGCAACAACCCCGACGCCGAGCTCGACGACGACGAGGCGTCGAAGCTGGACCTCACCCCCGAGGCCGTCGGCGCGATCGAGCCCGTGTCCACCCGTGCCGCCCTGCCCGAACAGGCCGGCGGCGAAGCGGACGGCGGCCGGTCCCACAGGCTCAACGGTTACGACGACATCACCTGACCTTGTAGGGTCCCGCGGGTGACCAGCGAGATCACCCTCTTCGTCAATCCCACCGCGGGAAGCGGCCGGGGCGCGCGTGCCGCGCAGCCGGCCGCTTCGGCTCTGCGGGAGGCGGGCTTCTCTGTGCGGACGGTTCTCGGGGAGGACGCCGACGACGCGCTGCGGCGGGCCCGTGAGGCCGTGGCGCTCGGGACCGGAGCACTGATAGCCGTGGGCGGGGACGGCATGATGTCCCTCGCCCTGCAGGCCGTCGCCGGCACCTCGACGCCGCTCGGCGCGGTGGCCGTGGGCACCGGCAACGACTTCGCGCGCGCCCTCGGGCTGCCGATCCGCGATCCGGCCGCCGCGGGCCGGCTGGCCGCCGAGGCGCTCAAGGCCGGGACGGTGCGCACGGTCGACCTGGGCCGTGTCGGTGAACGCTGGTTCGGCTCCGTGCTCGCCTCGGGCTTCGACTCGCGGGTCAACGACCGGGGGAACCGGATGCGCCGGGTCGGCGGGCGCTTCAAGTACGACCTGGCGATCCTCGCCGAGCTGGCCGCCTTCCGGCCGATCCCGTACCGCGTGAGGCTGGACGGCGGACCGGTGACCGAGGTCGAGGCGACCCTGATCGCGGTGGGCAACGGCACCACCTACGGCGGAGGCATGCGGATCTGCGCCGACGCCGTCATGGACGACGGGCTCTTCGACGTGACCGTGGTCGGTGACTGCAGCCGGACGACTCTGCTCAAGGTGTTCCCGAAGGTGTACAGGGGGACGCACCTCGGGCACCCGAAGGTCACCGTGCACCGGGTCTCCTCGATAGAGCTGGCCTCCGCCGGTGTCACGGCGTACGCGGACGGCGAGCCGCTGGGCGCGCTGCCGCTCACGGCGACCTGCGTACCCGGTGCGGTCAGGGTCCTTGCACCGTGAAATAAAGATCGGGCTGACTGTCATACGGGGCGGGTAGGCTCGTATCAAGATGACAGAGGACCTCTCACCAGCTGAGCGATACCAGGCGTCCCGGGTCCGTGCGGCCGAGCAGGCCACCGCCCTCGGGCCCTTCCGCGAGATGTACGAATTCGGACTGGACCCGTTCCAGATCGAGGCATGCCAGGCCCTCGAGGCCGGCAAGGGGGTGCTGGTCGCGGCCCCCACCGGGTCGGGCAAGACGATCGTCGGTGAATTCGCCGTTCACCTGGCCCTCCTGCAGGGCCGCAAGTGCTTCTACACCACGCCGATCAAAGCCCTGTCCAACCAGAAGTTCACCGATCTCGCCCGGCGCTACGGCGCGGACAAGGTCGGTCTGCTGACCGGTGACAACAGCGTCAACGCGGACGCACCCGTGGTCGTCATGACGACCGAGGTCCTGCGCAACATGCTGTACGCGGGTTCCCAGGCGCTCACCGGCCTCGGCTACGTGGTCATGGACGAGGTGCACTACCTCTCGGACCGCTTCCGGGGCGCCGTGTGGGAGGAAGTGATCATCCACCTGCCGGAGTCCGTGACCCTGGTGTCCCTGTCGGCGACCGTGTCCAACGCCGAGGAGTTCGGCGACTGGCTGGACACCGTCCGCGGCGACACGCAGGTGATCGTCTCCGAACACCGGCCCGTGCCGCTGTGGCAGCACGTCATGGCCGGGCGCAGGATGTACGACCTCTTCGAGGAGGAGACCGACCACGGCGGCCGGGGCACCGGACGGCGCGAGGTCAGCCCCGACCTCGTCCGGCTCGCCCGGATGGAGAACCAGCGGGGGTACAACCCGCGCGAGCGCCGGCGCGGCAAGATGGTGCGCGAGGCCGACCGCGAACGCGAGCGCCGTCAGCGCAGCCGCATCTGGACGCCGTCCAGGGCCGAGGTCATCGACCGGCTCGACGCCGAGGGGCTGCTGCCCGCGATCACCTTCATCTTCAGCCGGGCCGGCTGCCAGGCGGCCGTGCAGCAGTGCCTGCAGGCAGGGCTCCGGCTCAACGACGAGAGCAAGCGTCAGCTGGTGCGGGAGATCGTCGAGGAGCGGACCGCGTCCATCCCCGGCGAGGACCTGCACGTCCTCGGTTACTACGAGTGGCTCGAAGGCCTGGAGCGGGGCATCGCCGCGCACCACGCAGGAATGCTGCCGACCTTCAAGGAGGTCGTGGAGGAGCTGTTCGTCCGCGGCCTGGTCAAGGCGGTCTTCGCGACGGAGACGCTCGCACTCGGCATCAACATGCCCGCGCGTTCCGTGGTGCTCGAGAAGCTGGTGAAGTGGAACGGCGAGCAGCACGCCGACATCACCCCCGGGGAGTACACCCAGCTCACCGGGCGCGCCGGGCGTCGCGGCATCGACGTCGAGGGCCACGCGGTGGTGCTGTGGCAGCGGGGCATGGACCCCGGCGCGCTCGCCGGACTCGCCGGCACGCGGACGTATCCGCTGCGCTCCAGCTTCCGGCCCTCGTACAACATGGCCGTCAACCTCGTGCAGCAGTTCGGGCGGCACCGCTCGCGCGAACTGCTCGAGACCTCCTTCGCGCAGTTCCAGGCCGACCGGTCCGTCGTCGGGATCTCCCGGCAGGTCCAGCGCAACGAGGAGGGCCTCGAGGGCTACAAGGAGGGCATGACCTGTCACCTCGGGGACTTCGAGGAGTACGCGCGACTGCGCCGTGACCTCAAGGACCGCGAGACGGATCTGGCCAAGCAGGGCGCGGCCCAGCGGCGGGCCGCCGCCGCCTCGTCCCTGGAGAAGCTGAAGCCGGGAGACGTCATCCACGTCCCGACCGGCAAGTTCGCCGGACTCGCCCTGGTCCTCGACCCGGGGCTGCCCGCAGGACGGACCAACGGCCATCGCGGGCTGGAGTACCACGACGGACCGCGTCCCCTGGTGCTCACCGCCGAGCGGCAGGTCAAGCGGCTGGCCCACATCGACTTCCCCGTGCCGGTCGAGGCGCTGGAGCGGATGAGGGTTCCCAAATCGTTCAATCCGCGCTCACCGCAGTCCCGCCGGGACCTGGCCTCCGCTCTGCGCAGCAAGGCGGGGCACATCGATCCGGGACGGCACCGCAAGCAGCGGGCCGCCGCGGCCGACGACCGGGAGATCGCGCGGCTGCGCACGGAGCTGCGCGCACACCCCTGCCACGGGTGCGACGAGCGTGAGGACCACGCCCGCTGGGCCGAGCGCTATCACCGGCTGCAGCGCGACACACGGCAGTTGGAACACCGCATCGAGGGCCGGACGAACACCATCGCCCGGACCTTCGACCGCATCGTCGCGCTCCTGACCGAGCTCGACTATCTGCGGGGCAGCGAGGTCACCGACAACGGCCGGCGTCTGGCACGGCTCTACGGCGAGCTCGACCTGCTGGCCAGCGAATGTCTGCGGGACGGTGTCTGGGAGGGGCTCAACCCCGCCGAACTCGCCGCGTGCGTCTCGGCGCTGGTCTACGAGGCGCGCCAGGCGGACGACGCGGTCGCGCCCAAGCTGCCGTCCGGACCGGCCAAGGCCGCGATGGGCGAGATGATCCGCATCTGGGGCCGGCTCGACGCCCTGGAGGAGGACTTCAAGATCAGCCAGACGGAAGGGGTCGGCCAGCGCGAACCCGACCTCGGTTTCGCCTGGGCGGTCTACATGTGGGCCTCCGGGCGGACGCTGGACGAGGTCCTCCGCGAGGCGGAGATGCCGGCCGGTGACTTCGTGCGGTGGTGCAAGCAGGTCATCGACGTACTCGGCCAGATCGCGGCCGCCGCGCCCCGTGAGGGGAGTTCGGTCGCGAAGAACGCGCACAAGGCCGTCGACGCGGTGCTGCGGGGTGTGGTGGCGTACAGCTCCGTGGGGTGAGTGCTCCTGCGCGCAGGAGCCGACCTGAGCGAGAGTGAGCGGCCGCGGGCGATGACTTCCCGCCTGTGGCCGCTCACGCGTGAACCCCCTCAGGTTTTCTTGTTCTTCACGGCGACTCCCGCGCATACAGCCCCCAGCACGACCGCCAGTCCGCCGACGATGACGTTGTTGAGGATGACGCCCATGTCGGGGCTCGAGCCCACGACCCACGTCGACACGATGAGCCAGGCGCCCAGCGCGCAGATGGCCAGGCTCATGCCGGTCATCCGCTCGGGCATCGCGGTGAAGCAGAGTGCCAGTACGGCTATCGCGATACCGATGACGAGGTTGTGGGTGACCAGGGAGGGCTGGCTCGCGGTGAAGTGAAGCACCCACGGCGAGACCGCGCAGAACAGACCGAGCAGGAACACCGGTGCGTCCGCCATCGCGGTGGTACGTCCGCCGCCCATCACACGGTCGTGGCGCGCCCGCATCTCATCCGCGTCGGGGTGCCTGGAGATGTCCCTTCCGGCGGTGTCCGATCGACCGGACACATCCCTTCCGGTGTGTGAGAGGTTACTCATGAGGATGGTCTCCTTCGCACTTGCTGGAGCGACCGCTGTCAGGAACGCGGCCCTGTGCTCTCCCGACAAGTGTGCTCTTATATGCCCCTTATGTGTAGTTGTCTGAGTGGTTGATTGCTGCGTTTTCGTCGAGGTGCGCAGGAGGTGTCCGCCCCGTCTCCGGCCGGTCCGCGTGTCCGGCCACCCGACGACGGCATGAGCCCCGAGGCCCGCGTGCTCCGGCCGTGGGGTCGGAGCACGCGGGCCTCGGGGCTCGTCGCCGGCAGGCCGTCAGCGCACTGACGGGCCGCGGGTCAGCTCGCCGGCATCAGGACGGTGTCGACGATGTAGACCGTGGCGTTGGCGGTCGGGACGTTGCCGCAGACGACCTTCGAGGAGTCGTTCACGGTGTAGTCCTCGCCCGAACCCGCCGTCGTCAGCTTGGTCTTGGCCAGGGTGTCGAAGGAGCCCTTCTCCAACTGCACCGGAGTCAGCTTCTCGCCGACCACGTGCGCGGTGAGCACCTTGGTGAGCTCGGCCTTGTCCGCGAGCAGCTTGTCCAGGTCGGCCTTCGGGATCTTGGCGAAGGCGTCGTTGGTCGGGGCGAAGACCGTGATGTTCTCGGCGCTGTTCAGGGTGTCGACAAGACCGGCCTGCTTGACCGCGGCGACCAGGGTGGACAGGTCCTTGTTGTTCGACGCGGCCGTGGCGACCGGGTCCTGGGCCATGCCGGCGAACGAGCCCGCGCCCTCGGCCGGGACCGACGCACAGCCCGGGCCGAACGGCTCGTCCATGGTCGCGGCGCTCTCGGTCTCCTTGGCCGGCGCGCTCGACGCCGCCTTGTCCGCACCGGAGTCGGACGAGGACTTGTCGGAGTCGCCGGAGCAGGCGGTCAGCGCGAGCGGCAGCATGGCCGCGGCGGAGACGGTGAGGGCGATACGGCGAAGGTGACGGCTGTTCATGGTGTTCTCCTGAACGGATCGTTGATCAACTGTGGAAAGGGAGGAGCGGGCCGGGGGACGGGCGGAGGTCAGGTCACGTCGACCACCACCGAGTGCCACCCCGTCGCACCGTCGGGTACGGTGCCGACCCGTTCGCTGGTCTGTGTGGCGCCGGTGCGGTCCGTCGCACGGACCTCCAGGGTGTGGTTGCCGGTCGTGGCCGGCCATTCCCACACCCACTGGCGCCAGGTGTCGCGGCCGGCCTCCGCGGCCAGTCGCGCGGTGTGCCACTCGCCGCCGTCGACCCGGACCTCGACCCGGGCGATGCCCCGGTGCTGGGCCCAGGCGACCCCGGCGACGGATATGGTCCCCGCTCGCGGTGCGGCGAAAGGGCGGGGCGTGTCGATGCGCGACTGGGTCTTGACCGGCGCCTCGCGCGACCAGTCGCGCTTGACCCAGTAGGCGTCGTAGGCGTCGAAGTTCGTGAGCTCGATGTCCTGGATCCACTTGCACGCCGAGACGTATCCGTACAGGCCGGGCACGACCATCCGGACCGGGAAGCCGTGGTCGAACGGCAGCGGTTCGCCGTTCATGCCGACCGCGAGGAGTGCGTCGCGGCCGTCCATGACCTCCTCGACCGGAGTGCCGATCGTCATCCCGTCCACGGAACGCGCCACGATCTGGTCCGCGGGCCCGCCCTTCGACGGGGGCTTCACCCCGGCCTCACGCAGCAGATCCGCCAGGCGTACGCCGATCCACCGGGCTGTACCGGCGTAGGGACCACCCACCTGGTTGGACACGCAGGTCAGCGTGATGTCGCGCTCCACGAGCTCGCGCCCCAGGAGGTCCTGGAAGCCGAGGGTGACGGGTCGCGCCACCCCCTTGCCGTGGATGCGCAGCCGCCATTCGCCGGCGTCGACGCGCGGAACCACGAGAGCGGTGTCCACCCGGTAGAAGTCCTTGTTCGGGGTGGTGAAGGAACTCAGACCCCGGATGCCCAGATCCGCTCCCCCCGGTATCGCGGGGGCGGGCGAGGCCGGCGCCGGGAGCACGACGTCGCCGCGTGAGGCGGAGACCCCGGCCAGCCGGGACGCCTGGAGCCTGCGGCCCAGGAGTCCCGCACCGGCCGAGGCCACCGCGGCTGCGGTCGCCGCGACGACGAAGCCGCGGCGGTCGAAGGTGCCCCGTTCCCCGTCGTCCGTCTCCCCAGCCGCGGGAGGCGGAACGGGGACCGGGGCAAGGCGTCCCGCCAGGAGATACAGCACTCCCGCGGCCACCAGCGCGCCCACGACCGAAGGCAGTACGTCGCCCGGCCGGCCCTCGGGCCGCCCGGCCGCGGACACTGCCCCGACCACGCCGAAGACCAGTACGGCCGCAGCGCCGGTCCACCGGTGCCGCAGTGCGAGGATCCCCACCGCCATGGCGAAGAGCGCCAGGAGGACGAGGATCCCGAGCTGCAGCACCAGCTTGTCGTCCGTGCCGAAGTTCCTTACCGCGAAGTCCTTGACGGCCGCGGGAGTGCGGTCGATGACCGCCCCGCCCACGGCTGTGACCGGACCCGCCTCAGGACGTACGGCGGCGGCGACCAGTTCGGCGACGCACAGAGCCGTGAACCCGGCGATCAGACCGCTGAGCGCGGCGAACGCGGCGCGTGCCCAGCGGGAGCGCCGGGCCCCGGAGGCCCCTTGCTTCTGCGAAACGTCTCGGTCTGTTCTCACACCGGGGGTTCGGCGCAGATCTCCCGGCGGATTGGTCCTTCACTCGATGGAAGGAAGTCCGATCATCGGCCAATCCGCGGCGGTCGCTGTCTCGAATGACCTCTGAGGGGCACTCCCGTAGGGCCCCGGCCAGGCAGGTGACACCGGAGGGAAGCGAATGACAGGGGAGCGGCGGCGCACAGCCGTAGTCGGCAGCGGGGTGGCGGGACTGACCGCCGCGTACGTCCTGGGAAGGGCGCACGACGTGACGCTCCTCGAAGCGGACCCGCGCGTCGGCGGACACGCCCACACCCACGACCTGAGCTCGACGGACGGCCGGACACACCGCGTCGACTCGGGGTTCATCGTGCACAACCGGCGGACGTACCCGCATCTCCTGCGGCTCTTCGACGAGCTCGAAGTGGCCACACAGGAGTCCGAGATGAGCATGTCCGTGCGTTGCGAGGGGTGCGGCCTCGAGTACGCGGGAGCGCGGGGCGCCGCCGGGCTGTTCGCCCGGCCCGGCTCCGTACTCCGGGGCCCGTACCTGCGCATGCTGACCGAGGTGGTGCGGTTCCACCGCGCGGCCAGGGCGCTGCTCGCCATGCCCGAGGGCACCGGGGTGATGACCCTGGGCGAGTTCGCGGAGCGCGGCAGCTTCTCCCCGTACTTCCGCGCGCACTTCCTGACCCCCATGGTCTCCGCGGTCTGGTCCTGCGACCCGGTGACCGCCCTGCGTTACCCGGCCCGCTACCTCTTCCGCTTCCTGGAGCACCACGGGATGCTCTCGATCGGCGACTCGCCGGTCTGGCGGACCGTCACCGGCGGATCGCGCTCCTACGTCGAGCGCATCGCCAAGCAGGTGCACTCCGTGCGGACGGCCACCCCGGTCAGGACGGTGCGCCGGCACAGCGACGGCGTGGAGATCGTCACCGAGGACGGCACCACCGAGGAGTACGACGGGGTCGTCGTCGCCACCCACCCCGACCAGGCGCTCCGGCTCCTCGCCGACCCCACCGACGAGGAGAGGCGCACCCTAGGGGCGTTCCGCTACTCCCACAACCCCACGGTGCTGCACACCGACACCACGCTGCTGCCGCGCAGCCGGGGGGCCGCCGCCTCCTGGAACTACCTGATGCCCTCCTGCGCCGCCGACGCCGACCGGGTCACCGTCAGCTACGACATGAACAGGCTCCAGCGGCTCGACGCCCCCGAGCGGTTCGTCGTCACGCTGAACGGGGACGACCGGGTCGATGCGGGTCTCGTGCGGGCCCGCACGGTGTACGAACACCCCGTCTTCACCCCGGAATCGGTCGCCGCCCAGCAACGCCTGCCCGCACTCTCGGGACCGGTCACCGCCTTCGCGGGGGCGTACCACGGCTGGGGGTTCCACGAGGACGGCTGCCGTTCGGGGGTCGAGGCCGCCGCCGCACTGGGGGTGGACTGGTGAGCAGCGCCCTCTACCCGTGCACCATCACGCACGTGCGGACCGCGCCCCGCAGATACGGTCTGCGGCACCGCACCTACCTGTGGCTCATGGACCCGGACAGCCCGCCGCGGCTGCCGGCCCTGCTGCGTCCGCTGGCCGGCTTCGACGCACGCGACCACTTCGGTGGTACGGCACCCACCGTGCGGGCCGGACTCGAACAGTTCCTGCGTACCCGCGACATCGATCTCGCCGACGGCTCGGTCACCATGCTGACGCAGGCCCGGGTGCTCGGCCACGTCTTCAATCCCCTGACCGTCTACTGGTGCCGCACGTCCGACGGCAGCCCGCTCTGTGTGGTCGCCGAGGTGCACAACACGTACGGCGAGCGGCACTGCTACCTGCTGCGGACGGACGAGGCGGGGCGTGCGACGACGGAGAAGGACTTCTACGTCTCGCCGTTCTTCCCGGTGGACGGCCGCTACCGGATGCGGCTCCCCGAGCCCGGCCCGCGGCTGGACCTGACGGTCCACCTGGAGCGCGAGGACGCCCGCCCGTTCACCGCGACCGTACGCGGCACCAGGCGTCCCGGTACGCCCGCCCAACTCCTCCGGCTGTTCCTGCGCCACCCCTTCTCCACCGTGGTCGTATCCGCCGCCATCCGGCTGCACGGCATACGGCTGTTCCTGCGCCGGCTGCCCGTGCAGCCCCGTCCCCGTCATCGCACCCAGGAAGGCATGCAGTGAAGGTGCCCACCTCGCCCACCCCTCCCACTTCTCCCACCTCGGCGGTGGCCCAGGCCCGTCGCGGCACCGTCCCGGCCCAGACCCGGGCCGTCACATCCCCGCCCCGAGGCGTGGACCCGGGCCGATGGCCCGATGTCGCCGCCCAGCCACGGGCCTCCGGGCTCAGGACCGCCGTGGCCGAACGGCTCGTACGGAACGCACTCTCCAGGCTTCCGCTGCGGGCCCGGCTCGCCGGCCGCGACTGCATCGGGCTGGGCGGACCGCTCATGGAGATCCGCCGGCCCGACGCGTTCTTCCGGCGGATCGGCGCGAGCGGGCTCATCGGCTTCGGCGAGTCCTACATGGCGGGCGAGTGGGAGTCGCCCGACCTCGTCGGCGTCCTTTCCGTCCTCGCCGGGAACGCGGCCGAGCTCGTCCCCGCACCGCTGCAGAGGCTGCGGAGCCTGTGGGCACTGCGGCAGCCCGCCGCGCAGGCCAACACCCCCGAGGGCTCCCGCGACAACATCAGTCACCACTACGACCTGTCGAACGACCTCTTCGCCCTCTTCCTCGACGACACGCTGACGTACTCGTCCGCCGTCTTCCGGGGATTCCCGGCCGAGCAGGACCTGCTGCCCGCCGCCCAGCACCGCAAGATCGACCGCCTGCTCGATCTGGCCGGCGTGGGCCACGGCACCGAACTGCTGGAGATCGGCACGGGCTGGGGCGAACTGGCGCTGCGCGCCGCCGCACGGGGCGCCCGAGTCACCACCCTCACTCTTTCGAGGGAGCAGCAGGAGTTGGCCAGGGGCCGGATCCGCGAGGCCGGACACGAGGGCCGCGTCGACGTGCGGCTCTGCGACTACCGGGACGTCACCGGAAAATACGACGCGGTCATCAGCGTCGAGATGATCGAAGCGGTCGGTGTGGACTTCTGGCCGGTGTACTTCCGGACGCTGGAGCGCTGCCTCGCCCCCGGCGGCCGGATCGCGCTCCAGGCGATCACCATGCCGGACGACCGGATGCGGGCCAGCCGCAGCACCTACACCTGGATCCAGAAGTACATCTTCCCCGGCGGGATCCTCCCCTCCACCGAGGCCGTCGAGCGCGTCACCACCGTGCACACCGGCCTGCGGATGAGACAGCGCAGCACGTACGGCATGCACTACGCCGAGACGCTGAGGCTGTGGCGGGAACGCTTCGCGCAGCGGGCCGCGCAGGTCGACGCCCTCGGCTTCGACGCGACGTTCCGCCGTATGTGGACCTTCTACCTCGCCTACTCCGAGGCCGGTTTCCGGTCCGGCTATCTCGATGTGCAGCAGATTCTCCTGACTCATGAGGACACCGCGTGAACACCATCACCGACACCCCGGGCACCGGAGCCGCGCAGCGGATCGCGCCGGTCATCGAGCAGTTCCTCGGCGGTCCGCCGCCGGTCCGGCTCAGGATGTGGGACGGAAGCGAGACCGGCCCGAAGGGCGCTCCCACGGTGCACGTCCGTTCCCGCCGGGCGCTGCGCCGACTTCTCTGGCAGCCGGGCGAACTCGGCCTGGCCGAGGCATACATCACCGGTGACATCGACATCGCCGACGACCTCGCGGACGGACTGCGGGCGATGCGCCGCGCCTCACGGGAGCAGGGGCTGGGACTTCCCCGCCCCGGCCTCGCCGACCGTCTCCGGGCGGCCGGCACCGCCCTGCGCCTGGGAGCGGTCGGCCCCCGGCCACCCGTTCCCGCCGCCCGTGCCGGGCTCAGCGGCGCGCTCCACAGCAAGGCGCGTGACCGGGCGGCCATCAGTCACCACTACGACCTGTCCAACGCCTTCTACTCCCTGCTGCTCGACGGGACCATGGCCTACTCCTGCGGCTACTGGACCGGTTTTGGCCCCGACTACGGGCCGGCCGACGCCCAGCGGGACAAGCTGGAACTGATCTGCCGCAAGCTAGGGCTGACGGCCGGCGCGCGACTGCTCGACATCGGCTGCGGCTGGGGGTCCCTGACCCTCCACGCGGCGGGCAGCCACGGCGTCCGCGTCACCGCCGTCACCCTGGCCGGGGAGCAGGCGGCGTACGTACGCGCACAGGTCGAGGAGCGCGGTCTGCAGGACCTCGTCGAGGTGCACAACTGCGACTACCGAGACGTCCCCGGCCTGCCCGGCTTCCAGGGCGCGTACGACGCGGTCTCCACCGTCGAGATGGGGGAGCACGTAGGGGACGCCGAGTACCCGGCCTTCACCGCGCTGCTCCACTCCGTGCTCCGGCCGCAGGGGCGCGCCCTGGTCCAGCAGATGTCGCGTGGCTCGACCGCCCCCGGCGGCGGAGCCTTCATCGAGTCGTACATCGCACCGGACATGCACATGCGCCCGCTCGGTGAGACCGTCGGGCTCCTCGAAGGGGCGGGGCTGGAGGTCCGGGACGTGGAGTCGATGCGCGAGCACTACGTGCTGACCGTCGAGGCCTGGCACCGGACCCTGGAGGAGCGCTGGTCCGAGTTCGTGGCCCTGGTCGGCGAGGAGACCGCCCGGGTGTGGCGCCTCTACCTGGTGGGCGGCGCCCTCGCCTTCGAGGAGCGGCGTATGGGCGTCGACCAGATCCTCTCGGTGCGGCCCGACGAGGAGGGGGCGGTGGGTATGCCCGCCACCCGTCACGACTGGTACGCGGGACTCGGCGCCGCAGCCGGTCAGGGCTCCGCCGGACCGGCGATGGCCGGACAGCGTCCGGGGGCCGTCCTGTGAACGGCTTCGCCTGGCATGGGTTCGCGCTGAACCTGGCGGCGGCTGCGGGCGCCGCCCTCTCCGTCATGCTCGTCACCTTCCTGATCGCCCTGCGCAAGCGCATGCACCGGATCGTCGACGTGGCGTGGGGTCTCGGCTTCGCGGCCGTCGCCCTCGCCTCGTACGCGATGTCGGCCGGCGACGGGGACGACGGACGCCGGCTCCTGGTGACCGCGCTCACCGCCCTCTGGGGCGTGCGGCTGGCCGTGCACATCGGCCGGCGGGGCCGCGGCCACGGGGAGGACCCGCGCTACGAGGCCATGCTGGCGAAGGCACCGGGCGATCCGGACCTGTACGCCCTGCGCAAGGTGTACCTGCTGCAGGGTGCGCTGGTCTGGCTCATCTCCCTTCCGGTGCAGGCGGGCTACTACCTTCCGGGGCCGCTGGACGGATGGGCCTGGACGGGCGCGGCACTGTGGGCCGTGGGGCTCGGCTTCGAGGCGGTGGGCGACGCCCAGCTGGCGCGGTTCAAGCGCGACCCGGCGAACAAGGGCCGGATCATGGACCGGGGGCTGTGGTCCTGGACCCGGCACCCGAACTACTTCGGTGACTTCTGCGTCTGGTGGGGGCTCTTCCTCGTCGTCTGCACCGACCCCGTGGTGGCGGCCGCCACGCTCGTCTCGCCCGTCGTCATGAGCCTCCTGCTCACGATGGGCAGCGGTAAGGCCCTGCTGGAGCGGCACATGGAGGGCCGGCCCGGGTACGCGGAGTACGTCGCCCGCACCAGCGGCTTCTTCCCCCTGCCGCCCGGCACGCTCCGCCGGAGCTGAACGAAGCCGGAGACGGGTGTGCCCCCGGCCTCGTGTTCGAGGCGGGGGGGGCACCCCGCGGCGGGGGGCGCGGCCCCGCCCGGGGTATAACAAAATGGGACCCGTGAAAAATGAGAGGTGTAGGTTTCGCG
>NZ_JBEXYB010000041.1:0-62360 GCF_040630715.1 Streptomyces sp. NPDC005752
GCCCAGAACGACCGCTGAGCGGCCGTCAGTAGCGGGTGATCGCGGTCGGCCCGGACGCCGTACCGACCGCGATGTGAGGCCGGCGGACCGGGCCCACGCGTTGCCGCGGTCCGGTGCGATCAGCCGATCGGCAGGCCCTTGGTGGGCAGGTTCCCGGTCTTCAGGTCCTTGGTGGGCAGGCCCTTGGTCGGGAGAGAGTCCTCCGTCAGCTCGCCGTCCGCCACGGTGCCTGCTTTCCCGAGGGTCTTGCCCGCGGCGGGAAGGGTCGTGCCGACCACCTTGCCGCCGGTCTCGTTCGCCACCCCGGAGCCCTGCTTCGCGGCCGAGTCGAGCGTGCTGCTGACCCCGGCACCGTCGAGCGAGGTGAGGCCGCCGAGCGCGGGCGTCTGCGGGAGCCCCGCGGCGCCGGCGGCACCGGCCGCACCGACCACGGGGGCCGCGCCTGCGGCGATCAGCAGCGCGGCACGGGCGATCCTGCGGGTCAGGGGGAGGGACATGATGCTCCTTCGACGGGACGTCAGCGGTTTCGCGGATGTGGAATCCGCCTGTCCGGTGATCGGACGCACTGAACAACCGGTCCGGGGGCGGGGAAGGTTGCGGGGCACACGGGCAAAGACTGGGTAATGCGTCAGATAATCCGCAACGGAGCAACCCGGACGGACGGCGCATTCCGGTCGCTGCTGATGAACCGTCACTTCGCCCTGGGCGCAACGAAACTCGTACCTGTCGCCGGCTTCGGGGGAGCGGCGGCGGGAGCGGGGTCCGGGAGACGCCGGACGCCCCGCACGGATGACGGGTCGTACTACTGCGCGAGCCGCATCCGGACCGTGGTGCTGCCCGATTCCTCGCGTTCCGTCCGCCAGCCCGTGTCGGCGGTCCACACCCGGCCCGCGTACGCGACCTCCGTGATCCGCAGGGTCCCGGCCCGCGCGACCGCCCAGTGGGCGAGCTCCCAGCCGCGCCGGGACGCGGCGTCGCCCTCGGCCCGTGCGGGCACCGACACCGTGCCCGCCGCGGAGGCACCCGCCGAGCCGGCGGAAGGCAGGACGTCCTTCCCGAAGGCGCGCAACAGATCGGACCGCACCTCGGCCGCGTCCCCGGGGCCCTCCGCCGACGCCGCCGGCGGCGAGCAGGTCAGTGAGGCGGGGGCGCGTCCGGTCAGGGCCGCGGCCAGCAGCGAGGCATCCGGCTCGTGCTTCGCGTACGCCTGCGGGAACCCGCTCTTCTGTACCCGCTGGGCCGCTTCCGTCAGCGGAAGCCGCGAATAGCCCGGCACCTCGGCGAGGTGCTTGTAGAACTCCCCGGACGAGTAGACGGGGTCCATGATCTGCGCGGGCGTCCCCCACCCCTGCGAGGGACGCTGCTGGAAGAGCCCGAGCGAGTCCCGGTCACCGTGGTCGATGTTGCGCAGCGCGGACTCCTGCAGCGCGGTCGCCAGCGCGATCGTCACCGCGCGCTCCGGCAGCCCGCGCGTGGTGCCCACGGCGGAGACCGTGGCGGCGTTGGCTGCCTGCTCGGGGCTCAGCTGGTACGTACGGCCCTCGCCGCCGCCGGCCGGGCCGACGGTGCAGCGGGGGGCGCCCTTGTAGCCGGAGAGGTACTGGACGGCCAGATAACCGGCCACTGCCACGAGCACGAGGAAGGCGGCCGCGACACGGAGGGTGCGGCTACGGCGAGGAGGTGAGCTGGTCCGGGGCACGAGGCCCACCGTACTGGAGGGTACGAGCGGTGCCGATGCCGAAGTCCCTTAGGGTCGTGGCCATGGATGGACACACGCTTGACCTCGCCCTGGACGGTCCCGAGCTCACCGCCCGGCTGGTCGACTTCCCGTCGGTCAGCGGGCAGGAGAAGGACCTCGCCGACGCCATCGAGGCGGCCCTGCGCCCGCTGCCGCACCTGACCGTCGACCGCCACGGCAACAACATCGTGGCCAGGACCCAGCTGGGCCGTGGCGAGCGCGTCGTCCTGGCGGGGCACATCGACACCGTCCCGATCGCGGACAACGTGCCGTCCAGGCTCGACGGCGACGGCGTCCTGTGGGGCTGCGGCACCTCCGACATGAAGTCGGGCGTGGCCGTCCAGCTGCGGATCGCCGCGACGGTGCCGGAGCCCAACCGCGACCTCACGTTCATCTTCTACGACAACGAAGAGGTCGCGGCCCACCTCAACGGCCTCGGACACGTGGCCGAAGCGCACCCCGAATGGCTCGACGCGGACTTCGCCGTCCTCCTGGAGGGTTCGAACGGCGAGGTCGAGGGCGGCTGCCAGGGCACGCTCCGGGTCCATCTGCGCTTCGCGGGCGAACGGTCGCACTCCGCCCGGGGCTGGATGGGGTCCAACGCGATCCACGCGGCCGCCCCGGCGCTGGCCCGGCTCGCCGCGTACGAGCCGCGCCGGCCGGTCATCGACGGGCTGGAGTACCGCGAAGGGCTCAACGCCGTGGGCATCGAGGGCGGCGTCGCCACCAACGTCATCCCGGACGCCTGCACCCTGGTCGTCAACTACCGCTACGCACCCGACCTCACCGCCGAGCAGGCGGAGGCACACGTCCAGGAGGTCTTCGCGGACTGCGGCGTCGCCGAGTTCGTCGTGGACGACCACACCGGCGCCGCCATGCCCGGTCTGTCGCACCCGGCGGCAAAGGCGTTCATGGACGCGGTCGGCGGCATCGCACTGCCCAAGTTCGGCTGGACGGACGTCTCCCGGTTCGGCGCCCTGGGCGTCCCCGCGGTGAACTACGGCCCCGGTGACCCGCTGTTCGCCCACAAGCGGGACGAGCACGTGCGCGTCGAGCGGATCACGCACTGCGAGGAGCGTCTCCGCTCCTGGCTCACCAGCTGACTCACGGCATTCCCCTGCGCGTAACCTCCACCGATCTACGCTGAAGCGACACACGCACATCGCAGGTCGGCGGAGGGAGCAGGTCATGGGCAACCCGGAGGGCACACGGATCCCTGAGGGCGCGCAGATTCCCGAGGGTGCGCCGAAGCCCGACGAACAGCGGCTGGGGCCCGTACTGCGCCGCAGGGACCAGGTCCAGCCCGGCACGACCGATCAGCGGCTGCTGGACACCGAGGGCGACTCGGAGTGGGTGCACACCGACCCCTGGCGGGTCATGCGGATCCAGTCCGAGTTCGTGGAGGGCTTCGGCGCGCTCGCGGAGCTGCCGAGCGCCATCAGCGTCTTCGGCTCGGCCCGCACCCCGGCCGGCGGGCCGGAATACGAGGCGGGCGTACAGATCGGCAAGGCGCTGGTCGAGGCGGGCTTCGCCGTCATCACGGGCGGCGGTCCGGGCGCGATGGAGGCGGCGAACAAGGGGGCGCGGGAAGCGAAGGGCGTCTCGGTGGGACTCGGCATCGAGCTGCCCTTCGAGTCGGGGCTCAATCCACATGTCGACATCGGCGTCAACTTCCGCTACTTCTTCGTCCGCAAGACGATGTTCGTGAAGTACGCGCAGGGCTTCGTCGTCCTCCCGGGCGGCCTCGGCACGCTGGACGAACTGTTCGAGGCGCTGACCCTGGTGCAGACGGGCAAGGTGACGCGCTTCCCGATCGTCCTGTTCGGCACGGCGTACTGGGGCGGGCTGGTGGACTGGCTGAGGGACACGGTGATCGCGGGGGGCAAGGCGTCCGAGCGGGACCTGATGCTCTTCCACGTCACGGACGACGTGGAGGAGGCGGTCAGGCTGGTGACGAAGGAGGTCGGGCGCTAGGTCCTCCGTCCGGGTCCGGGTCCGGGCCGGCCGGTCCGGGGCCGGACCTACGCCAGCCCCCGCCGGGCCACCGAGGGCGCCCGGTGGCCCGCGATGGACGCCACCATGTCCAGCACCTGGCGGGTCTCCGCCACTTCGTGCACCCGGTACACCTGTGCCCCCAGCCACGCCGACACGGCCGTCGTCGCGAGCGTGCCGATCACGCGTTCCTTGACGGGCTTGTCGAGCGTCTCCCCGACGAAGTCCTTGTTGGAGAGGGAGACCAGTACGGGCCAGCCCGTCGCCGTCATCTCGTCCAGCCGACGCGTCGCCTCCAGCGAGTGCCGGGTGTTCTTGCCGAAGTCGTGACCGGGGTCGATCATGATCCCGTCCGGCCTGACCCCGAGGTCCACGGCCCGCTCGGCGAGCCCCACGGTCACCCGCAGGATGTCCGCCATGACGTCGTCGTACGAGGTCCGGTGCGGCCGTGTGCGGGGCTCCACGCCGCCCGCGTGCGTGCACACGAGCCCTGCTCCGTACCGGGCGGCCACCTCCGCGAGCTTCGGGTCGACACCGCCCCACGCGTCGTTCAGGAGGTCGGCCCCGGCCTCGCAGACGGCCTCGCCCACGTCGTGCCGCCAGGTGTCCACGCTGATGACGACGTCCGGATGGCGGCGGCGTACCTCGGCGACGAAGCCGACCGTGCGGCGCGCCTCCTCCTGCGCCGTCACCTCCTCGCCGGGGCCTGCCTTCACCCCGCCGATGTCGATGATCGCGGCGCCCTCCGTGACGGCCTGCTCGACCCGGGAGAGCGCGGCCTCGTCGTGGAAGGTCGCCCCCTGGTCGTAGAAGGAGTCAGGGGTCCGGTTCACGATCGCCATGATCACCGGCTCGTGCGGCCCGAACTCCCGTCGCCCCAGCCTGAGCGCCCCGCTTCGCATTCCCGCTTCCTCCCTGTAGCCCGCCTGCGACCTTAGGCCCTCTCCTGATCACCCGAGGGCCCCACGCAGCGCGTGCGGGCCGTGGCGACCCGGACGAAAAACCCTAACTGTCGGTGCCGCATGGCACGATTCGACCCGGACTGGTTTTCCGCTTCCGGGGAGATGCACGTGTTCTGGTTCTTGCTGCTCACGATGGCCGTGGTCGTGGCCGCGGTCACCCTGGCGGTGGTCGGCGGAGGCAAAAGCGCGGTGCTGCAGGACGTCGAGCCCGAGCGGCTCACCGACCCGCTGCCCGCGAACCGGCCCGTCGGCCGCGCCGATGTCGAGGCCATGCGGCTGCCGATGGCCGTGCGTGGCTACCGCATGACCGACGTGGACGAGGCCCTCGGCCGCCTGGGTGCCGAGCTCGCCGAGCGGGACGCCCACATCGCCGAGCTGGAGTCCGCGCTCGCCGGGGCCCAGGCGACCGCGGTGAACGGCCCCGACCTGTTCAAGAGGCAGGACGAGCCGCCCGCCGCCGAGGACGGCCCGCGGGACGAGGAGGGCGGGCGGTGAGCGGCGCCGAGGCGGCGCCGGACGGCCGCCTGCGCTGCCCGTGGGGCCTGTCCACGGACGACTACCTCGCCTATCACGACACCGAGTGGGGCCGCCCCCTCCACGGCGACGACGCCCTCTTCGAACGGCTCTGCCTGGAGGCCTTCCAGTCAGGGCTGTCGTGGCTGACGATCCTGCGCCGCCGCGAGGGCTTCCGCAGCGCTTTCGCCGGATTCAAGATCTCCGCCGTGGCGGAGTTCACCGACACCGACAGGGAGCGGCTCCTCACCGACACCGGAATCATCCGCAACCGCGCGAAGATCGACGCCACCCTCGCCAACGCCAAGGTGCTGGCCGGCTGGGGCGAGGGGGAGCTGGACGCGCTGATCTGGTCGTACGCGCCGGACCCGGCCACCCGGCCCGCCCCCCGCACCCTCGGCGACGTCCCCGCGGTCACCCCGGAGTCCACCGCGCTGGCCAAGGACCTGAAGAAGCGCTCCATCCGCTTCATCGGTCCCACGACCGCGTACGCCCTGATGCAGGCCTGCGGCCTGGTCGACGACCACCTGGCCGACTGCGTGGCCCGGGGCGGCAGCTAGCGGGACTACCTGCCGAGGTACTTCGGCCGCTGCTTCGCGAGGAACGCCTCGACCGCGATGGTGTGGTCCTGCGACGCGCCCGCCTTCGTCTGGAGCTCGTCCTCCTTCTCCAGGGTCTCGGCGAGCGTGTGCCCGGCCCCGTACGCCACGGAGGCCTTCAGGGCCGCGTACGCCACCGTGGGGCCGTCCGCGAGGGCGCGGGCCACCGCGTGGGCCTCCTTCGCCAGGTCGGCCGCCGGTACCACCTTGTTCGCGATGCCCAGCTCGTAGGCGTCCTGGGCGGAGATCGAGCGGGGGAAGAACAGCAGGTCGGCGGCGCGGCTTGCGCCGATCAGCCGGGGCAGGGTCCAGGACACGCCCGAGTCGGCGGTCAGCGCCACCCCCGCGAAGGACGTGTTGAAGACGGCGGTGTCGGCGACCACGCGGTAGTCGGCGGCCAGCGCGAATCCGAAGCCCGCCCCGGCCGCGGCACCGTTCACCCCCGCCACCACCGGCTTGTCCATCTCGGTGAGGGCACGCACGATCGGGTTGTAGTGCTCCCGCACCGTGCTGAGCGCGTTGCCGCCCTCCGACCCGCGGGCCTCGGCGAGCTTGGCGACGTGCTCCTTGAGGTCCTGGCCGACGCAGAAGGCACGCCCGGTGGCGGTGAGCAGGACCGCCCGCACGGCGGGGTCGTCAGCGACGGTCCTGAGGGCGTCGCGGAGAGCGACCTTGGCTGCGGTGTTCATGGCGTTCATCGCGTCGGGGCGATTGAGCGTGATCGTGGCGAGCCCGTCGCTCACGTCCATGAGCACGCTGTCAGCCGTGGTGTCGGCCATGTCGGCCATCGAAGGTCTCCTTACGGTCCGGCGTCGTACCTGTCCGGGCAAGCATGGCGGACCTCCGGCGCGCCGCACATGTGACCTGCGTCTAACGATTGGACCTCGGCTGAGGGCCGACGGCGGCGCAGTATCGCAGCCGGATCGCCGAATTGGGTGGTTATGAGAGAGCGCGTTGCGCAAGCGATGCCGACCGATGTTGGTCATCGGGGTCCCTGATGCGGGATAATGCGGAGGAAGCATTGTGTTCGACGCCGGTGAGGCAGCGCCTGTCATGGAGCCGCCGGCTGCGATGAGCTGGTTTCAGGAAGGGGAACGAGCATGGCGGCCATGAAGCCGCGGACGGGCGACGGCCCGCTCGAGGTGACAAAGGAGGGGCGGGGCATCGTCATGCGCGTTCCGCTCGAAGGCGGCGGTCGACTTGTCGTCGAGCTGACTCCGGACGAGGCCGATGCACTCGGTGACGCGCTGAAGAAGGTCGTCGGCTGAGGCGGAGCGCCCACACTTCACCACTGCCCCGGCACGGATTCCGTGCCGGGGCAGTGGTGCGTCCGGGGCCGGGATCCGGCAGGGCGCGCCAGGGCCGGCAGGCGGGCACGCACGCCGGTGCCGGATCGCGTACGCCGTGTCCGGGCCGCATCCCGCAGGTGTGTCCGGGCCCGACGGTCAGCCGCGCCGCACGGCGCACAGCAGCCCGTCGCCCACGGGCAGCAGCGTTGCCATGAGCTCCTGACTCTCGCGCACGGCCCGGAGCAGTTCGCGCAGGCGCAGCACCTCGGCCGGCTGTGCGGCCGAGTCGATCGTCCGGCCGTCCGCGAAGACGCCCTCGAAGCAGACCAGGCCGCCGGGACGCAGCAGGCGCAACGATTCAGCGAGGCACTCCAGGCTCTCGAGCCGGTCGCCGTCGCAGAAGACGAGGTCGTAAGCGCCGTCCGCGAGCCGCGGCAGTACGTCGAGTGCGCGGCCCGGGATGAAGCGGGACCGGTTCGTCGCGAAGCCCGCGGCGCGGAAGGCCTCACGGGCGAACTGCTGGCGCTCGGGTTCAGGGTCGACGGTGGTCAGTACGCCGTCGGGGCGCATGCCCTGCAGCAGGTAGATGCCGGACACGCCTGTGCCGGTGCCGATCTCGGCCACCGCTTTGGCATCCGCGGTGGCAGCGAGCAGGCGCAGTGCCGCCCCGGTGCCTGACGACACGGGGCGGAGCCCTGTCTCATGGGCCCGGTCCCGGGCCCAGAGCAGAGCTTCTTCCTCGGCGACAAAGGCGTCGGCGAATGCCCAGCTCGTCTGCCGGTTGGCGGTAATGACCCTCTCCTGTCCCCGTAGTTGGCGCAACGGTGACTGTATCCGCTGGACCCGGGAACCCGCAGATGGGACCGGGCGTTAGGAGAGGGCAGAGGGGAACACGCGGACCGGGCCCTGCGGCCTGGCCCGGAATGTGCCTCTTGGTCCCGGGGACACCGGGGCGCCAGCAGGCAAAAGGCTTATCCGGAGCTAACGGGCGAGGTGGCTATGGTAGGGGCTCCACTGGACACCACCAGAGCCGATAGGGGAGGTGCGGCTGCGCCTGTGGACCGGAGAGGTGCGCTGCGGCGCTTTCTCAGGCCGGCGGGTGAGCCGAAATCCGTGACCGACATTGCTGACCGTTCTTCCAACGATTCCGCACCGACCGCGACCTTCGCCTCAGATGCGGATTCCCAGGCGTGGACCCCGCCCTCATGGGAAGAGATCGTCAGCACGCACAGCGCTCGCGTGTACCGCCTCGCCTACCGGCTGACGGGTAACCAGCACGACGCCGAAGACCTCACCCAGGAAGTCTTCGTCCGTGTCTTCAGATCGCTGTCGACCTACACGCCCGGCACGTTCGAGGGCTGGCTGCACAGGATCACGACGAATCTCTTCCTGGACATGGTCCGCCGCAAGCAGCGGATCCGTTTCGACTCCCTCGGCGACGACGCGGCCGAGCGGCTGCCCAGCCGGGAGCCCTCCCCGCAGCAGGTCTTCAACGACACGCACTTCGACGCGGACGTACAGCAGGCGCTGGACACCCTCGCGCCCGAGTTCCGTGCCGCGGTCGTGCTCTGTGACATCGAGGGCCTCTCGTACGAGGAGATCGCCGCCACGCTCGGCGTCAAGCTCGGGACGGTGCGCAGCCGCATCCACCGAGGCCGGTCGCACCTGCGCAAGGCGCTCCAGCACCGTTCGCCCGAGGCCCGCGCCGAGCAGCGTTCCCTTGCCGACGCGGTCCTTGCGGGGGAGGGCGGAGCGGCATGAACGTCACAGGTCCGACCCCTGCGGAACAGCATCTGGGGGACCGGCTCGCCGCGCTCGTCGACGGCGAGCTGAAACACGATGCCCGCGAGCGGGTGCTGGCCCATCTGGCGACCTGCGCGCGGTGCAAGGCCGAGGCCGACGCCCAGCGGCGGCTGAAGAGCGCCTTCGCGACGTCCGCGTCCCCTTCGCCCTCCGAGGGTTTCCTCGCACGTCTGCAGGGGCTCCCCGGGGGCCCCAGTGGCGGTGACGACGGCACGGGCGGCGGCCGGCGCTTCGGGGACGGCCTATTCCCCGTGCTGCAGCCGGGCACGCCCGCGGAGCCGGGGCGCTCACCGCTGGGCGGCCTCGGGTACCTCCCCACCGCCCACGGATCGACCGCCGTGCTGCCGGGCGACGCGCCCCGGTCCGGGTTCCGCATCCACGACGTGGGCCGGGAGGCCGACCGCTCGCCCTGGCGCGCCCGGCGCTTCGCGTTCGTCGCGGCCAGCGCCGTCTCGCTCGCGGCCATCGCGCTCGGCGGATCGCTCCCGCTCGACTACGGTCCCGAGTCGCCGGTCAGCGCCGAGGGCGCGGGCAGCAACACGACTCCGCTCGCCGCCGAGGAACGCACCGGCGGTGCGGGCGTCGCGGCCAGCCGCAGTGGCGGCGGTGCCCTCGCGGCCGGAGAGACCCCGGGCGCCCTGCCTGGCCCCGCGCCGTACGTGTCCGCCCGCCCCGTGCTCGCCTCCGCCCCCTCGCTGCTGAGCACTTCGGCGCTCGCGGGAGGCACTTTCACCTTCCCCGTGCTGAACGTCACGGTGCCGCCCCTGATACGCCCGACCGACGCCGGCCCGCTGTACTCCGCCACCGGTGGGGAAGCGGCCCCGAAGCCGTCCGCACCGTCCGCGACGGCTTCCGCCTCACCGCTGCACGAGCGGGCGATGCCGCTTTCCCCGCTGCGCTGACCGGGACCCTGCGCGCGGATTCGCAAACCTGGTTGAATTCCCGCAAGGACGCCTCTGTGGGGGCGTGCAAGGGCCAGTTGCGGGGAGAGCATGGACGACGGGAAGCCCAGCGGGCCGAAGACGAAGTGGTGGAGCCGCCCCTCCGCGGAACGGAACCGCCCTGCCGGGCCGGACGACGCGGCGGCCGTCACCGGCGTGGGTGCGGCGTCGCCCGCCCGCACGGATCCGGACGCCGACGGGGCCACGGGACCGATGGCCGCCGAACCGCGCACCCATGTGACACCGGACGGCGACTACACGCCGGCACCCCCGGCCCCCGGGCCGTACACGCCGACGGTCACGGGGCCGCCCACGCCCGCACCGGATGCCACCGTGCCGGCCACGTACGTACCGTCGGCCGCCGAGCAGGGTGCACCCGCGCCCGGCGCCACCGAGCCGGCCGCGCCCGCACCGCCGCCGGCCGAGCCGCTCGTGCACCGTACGCAGCCGTTGCACGCGACCGACGAGTACAGCACCCCGCCCTACGGCGGCCCGGGGCCGTGGGCCCCCGCGCCTCCCGTTCAGCGCCCGGTGGCGACTCCGGCCCACGGGACCCCCGTACCGCCGCCGTACGCCGGGGCCGAAGCCGCGCCCCTTCCCGCTCCTCCCGCGGTGCCCGGCGGGCAGGGGCACGCCGAGACCTGGCCGCCCCCGCCGGCGCCGCACACCGTGCCGCAGCAGCACGCGGCCCCTCAGGACTCGCGGACCTTCGCGACGAGTCAGACGTCCCAGCAGACCCCGCAGGCCGCCCAGACCTCCCAGCAGGCCCCGCAGCAGCCCTCCCAGTGGCTGCGTTACGACCCGTGGGGCGCGGCCCAGCCGCTGACTCACCCCGGTCCCGGCCCGGACCCCCGGCCGCGCAGGGGCCGCCGGGGAACCGTCCTCGTCGGGGCCGCGCTCCTTGCCCTCGTCGCCGGCGGGATCGGCGGCGGGATCGGTGCCTACGTCGAGCGCAACGGCGGCCTGACCACGGTCGAACTGCCCCAGTCCGGCCGCGACGACGGGGACCGGGCTCCCGACAGCGTCGCCGGAATCGCCTCCAGCGCGCTGCCCAGCGTGGTCACCCTGCACGTCAACGGCTCCGCCGAGTCCGGCACGGGCACCGGCTTCGTCCTCGACGACAAGGGCCACATCCTCACCAACAACCATGTGGTCGCCCCCGCGGGATCCACCGGCGACATCACCGTCACCTTCAGCGGCGGGGAGAGCGCCTCGGCCGAGATCGTCGGCAAGGACAGCGGCTACGACCTGGCCGTCGTCAAGGTGACCGGTGTCTCGGGCCTCAAGCCGCTGCCGCTCGGGAACTCCGACAACGTGCGGGTGGGCGACCCCGTGGTGGCCATCGGCGCACCCTTCGACCTGTCCAACACGGTCACCTCCGGCATCATCAGCGCCAAGCAGCGCCCCATCACCGCGGGCGGCGAGAAGGGCGACGGCACCGACGTCAGCTACGTCGACGCCCTCCAGACCGACGCCCCGATCAACCCGGGCAACTCCGGCGGTCCGCTGGTCGACGCCGACGCCCGGGTCATCGGCATCAACAGCGCCATCCGCGCCGCGGACAGCGGCTCCGGTCCCGACGGCGGCCAGTCCGGCTCCATCGGCCTCGGCTTCGCGATACCGATCAACCAGGGCAAGCGCGTCGCCGAGGAGCTGATCAACACCGGCAAGGCGACCCACCCGGTGATCGGCGTCACGCTGGACATGGAGTTCACCGGCGACGGAGCCAAGGTCGGGGGCAAGGCGGCCGGCGGCGGAGAGGCGGTGACCGAGGGGGGCCCGGCGGACAAGGCGGGCATCCGGGCGGGCGACGTCATCACCGAGGTCGAGGGACGACGCGTGCACAGCGGCGAGGAACTGATCGTCAAGATCCGCGCCCACCGGCCCGGTGACCGGCTCGGGCTCGTCCTGACCCGCGGTGGCAAGGACCTGTCCGTCACTTTGACACTGGGGTCGGCGAGCGGTACCTGACGGACACCGGCAGGTACCGCACGGACAGCTTCGCCGGGTACCGTGGAGCGGTCCGGGCCCCTGACGACCTGGCGGCGGAGAACACGCAGAGAACACGAGGAGCAGCAAGGTGTTCAATGACATAGGCGCACTGGAGCTGCTGACGCTCGTGGTTCTCGCCGTACTCGTATTCGGCCCGGAGAAGCTGCCGAAGGTCATCCAGGACGTCACGCGCACCATCCGCAAGATCCGTGAGTTCTCGGACAGCGCCAAGGAGGACATCCGCTCGGAGCTCGGACCGCAGTTCAAGGACTTCGAGTTCGAGGACCTCAACCCCAAGACGTTCGTCCGCAAGCAGCTCATGGACGGGAACGACGAACTGGGGCTCAAGGAGATCCGCGAGAGCTTCGACCTGCGCAAGGAGATGGCCGACGTCACCGACGCGGTGAACGGCCGCGAGAGCGCCTCGTCGACCGGTGCCGCGGCTGCCGCGGCGGCGTCCGGCGCGGCGGCGTCGTCCCAGGGGACCGCCGAGCCCGACCTCCTCAAGAAGCCCGCGCAGCCGGCCAGTGCCGAGCGCCCGCCCTTCGACGCAGACGCCACCTGAGACCGGTCAATCCCGACTCGTCCGGACGGTATGGCTATTCTCCATCTGTCCGGTTGCGAGGTTGCCCATGCCCACGGGGGGAGGGCCGCTCCGGATCAGTGAAAGATCGAGGAGGCGGCCGGGCAGATGGAGACGACGAGTCGGGTAGGGGCGGACGGTGCGCCCAGCGCAGTCACCGAGGGGGTGGCGGCGACCCGGCGTACGGTCGACGGCTATCTCAAGGCGCCGTTCCCCTGGTACGGGCTGGACGACGCCTTCACGGGGCCCCGCTGGCTGATGCACGTCACCGCCGCGGCGGACGACACGGTGCAGCACGGGTCCACCGGGCACGGTGAGGAGCCCGTCGTGCGGGCGGACGCCGGGGCGGAGAAGGCGCGCTTCGCGGTGGTCGTGACCGTGGGCAGCAGCCCCGTACGGGACAGCGACGACGGCACGGGGGTCCTGGACGCCACCTCCGTCTCGTCGGCGGCCTGGCTTGCGGGCTCCGGCCTGCTGGACAGCACCTGGCCCCCGCAGATGGACCACACCCTGCGTGGCGAATGGCTGAACCAGCAGACGGAGACCGCGTTCGAACTCGCGGACGATCTGGGCCGGGCGCCCTGGTCGACGCTGTCCCTTCCGGTGGACGGCGTACCGGTGGACTTCCACTACCGCGAGTCCGAGTTCGGCTGGGTGCTGGCGGGATCGGCCCCCGACGGGGTGCACATCGGCGCGTACGGGCGTGGCATGAGTGCCTACGGCCTGGGATTCGCCGTGATCGGCGACATCGCCTCGTACGAGAGCTGAGCGGCACGCGGCAACCGGGCGAACGGGTGGGGGCGGCCTCCTGAAGAGACCGCCCCCACCCGTTCGACGCTCAGAACTTGTTGCGCGGGGTGAGCCCCAACGACATTCCGGACAGACCGCGCTGACGGCCGCTCAGCTTCTCCGCGATGGAGCGCAGCGCGGAGCCCGCGGGGGAGTCCGGGTCGGACAGGACGACGGGCTTGCCCTCGTCGCCGCCCTCACGCAGCCGTACGTCGATCGGGATGGACCCGAGGACCGGAACCTCCGCGCCGACCGTCTTCGTCAGCCCTTCGGCGACCCGCTGTCCGCCACCCGAACCGAACACGTCGACCATCTCGTCGCAGTGCGGGCACGGCATGCCCGACATGTTCTCGACGACGCCGACGATCTTCTGGTGGGTCTGTACGGCGATGGAGCCGGCCCGCTCGGCCACCTCGGCGGCGGCCTGCTGGGGGGTGGTGACGACCAGGATCTCGGCGTTCGGCACCAGCTGGGCCACGGAGATCGCGATGTCGCCGGTGCCCGGCGGCAGGTCGAGCAGCAGGACGTCGAGGTCGCCCCAGTACACGTCGGCGAGGAACTGCTGCAGCGCGCGGTGCAGCATCGGGCCGCGCCACACCACCGGGGCGTTGCCCGGGGTGAACATGCCGATGGAGATCACCTTCACGCCGTGCGCGGACGGCGGCATGATCATGTTCTCGACCTGGGTGGGCTTGCCGTCCGCACCGAGCATCCTGGGCACGCTGTGCCCGTAGATGTCCGCGTCGACGACGCCGACCTTGAGCCCGTCGGCCGCCATCGCCGCCGCGAGGTTCACCGTCACCGAGGACTTGCCGACGCCGCCCTTGCCGGACGCGACCGCGTAGACCCGGGTCAGCGAGCCGGGCTTGGCGAACGGCACCTCGCGCTCCGCCGTGCCCCCGCGCAGCGAGGAGGCGAGCTCCTTGCGCTGCTCGTCGCTCATCACGTCGAGGGTGACCTCGACCCGTGACACACCCTCGACGCGGGCCACCGCGTCCGTCACGTTCTTGGTGATCGTCTCGCGCATGGGGCAGCCGGAGACCGTGAGGTACACGGTGACAGCGACCACACCGTCAGGATCGATCTCGACCGATTTCACCATGCCCAGCTCGGTGATCGGTCGGTGGATCTCCGGGTCGTTCACTGTCGCCAGTGCTTCGCGCACCGCGTCTTCCGTAGCCATACCGACGATGGTACGGCGCGGGTGCCTACGGGCGGGTAGCCCCTCCGCGGTCGCCTTCGTCACTCTCGACCGGGAGGAGCACCCTGCGCTCCTCCATGTCCTTGACCATGGTCTCCAGCTCCGAGCGGATCCAGTCCCGGGTCGCGACCTCCCCGAGGCCCATCCGGAGCGCGGCGATCTCCCGGCTGAGGAACTCGGTGTCCGCGATCGAGCGCTCGTTCTGCTTGCGGTCCTGTTCGTGCGTGACCCGGTCGCGGTCGTCCTGGCGGTTCTGCGCGAGGAGGATCAGCGGGGCGGCGTAGGAGGCCTGGAGGGACAGCATCAGGGTCAGGAAGATGAACGGGTACTCGTCGAAGCGCACTTCCTCGGGCGCGAAGATGTTCCAGACCACCCACAGGATGATGATCAGGGTCATCCAGACGATGAACCGGCCGGTCCCCAGGAAGCGCGCGATGCGTTCGGAGAAGCGGCCGAAGGCCTCGGGGTCGTACTCGGGCAGCAGCCGGCGCCGTGGCGCCTTCGGCTGGTCGAGCCGGAAACGCGGTGGGCGCACGATGCCCGAGGCGCCCGTCGGCGTCGCCCGCGAACGCTCGTCAGAGGCCACCGGTGATCTCCTCCTCGCCCAGGAAGTCGGTCTCGCGCCAGTCCTCGGGGAGCAGGTGGTCCAGGACGTCGTCGACGGTCACCGCGCCCAGCAGCGAGCCGCTCTCGTCGACCACGGGCACCGAGACCATGTTGTACGCGGCCAGATAGCTGGTCACCGCGGGCAGCGGGGTGTCCGGTCCCAGAGGGACGAGGTCGCTGTCGACGATCGAGCTGACCAGGGTGAACGGCGGATCCCGCAGCAGCCGCTGGAAGTGCACGGTGCCGAGGTACTTGCCGGTGGGGGTCTCGTCCGGCGACCGGCAGACGTACACCTGGGCGGCGAGCGCGGGGGACAGGTCCTGCTGCCGGACCCTGGCCAGGGCGTCCGCGACCGTCGCGTCGGGCCGCAGGATGATCGGCTCGGTCGTCATCAGACCGCCGGCGGTCCGCTCCTCGTACGACAGCAGGCGCCGTACGTCGGCGGCGTCGTCGGGCCGCATCAGGGCCAGCAGCCGTTCCTTGTCCGCCTCCGGCAGCTCCGAGAGCAGGTCGGCGGCGTCGTCCGGGTCCATCGCCTCCAGGACGTCCGCGGCGCGGTCCTCCTCCAGCTTGCCCAGGATCTCCACCTGGTCGTCACCGGGGAGCTCCTCCAGGACGTCGGCGAGCCGGTCGTTGTCCAGGGCCGCGGCGACCTCGGCCCTGCGCTTGGGCGTCAGGTGGTGCAGGGCGTTGGCGACATCGGTGGGGCGCAGCCGTTCGAAGGTGGCCACCAGGTTCTCTGCGCCCTGCCCGTGCTCCTCCAGCGAGAAGCCGCTGATCGCCGACCACTCCACGGTGAGGGTCTCGCCCTTGCGGCGAAGGGCCCCGCCGCGCCCCTTGCGTACGAAGAACTTGTCGATCTCCCAGTCGCGGCGGGCCGGGAGCTGCTGGATCGCGACGTCGAGGACGGTCACCTCCTCGTCCGTCTCCTTCAGGCGCACCCGCCGGTCGAGGAACTCGCCGAGGACGAGCCGCTCGGTCGGGCGCTGCTCGAACCGACGCATGTTGACCACGCCGGTGGTGATGACCTGGCCCGACTCGACACCCGTCACCCGGGTCATCGGCACGAAGATGCGACGCCGGCTCACGACCTCGACGACCATGCCGAGCAGCCGCGGCGGTTTGCCGCCCACCCGGAGCATCGCCACCAGATCCCGGACCCGGCCGACCTGATCCCCGTTCGGGTCGAACACCGGTACGCCGGCGAGGTGTGAGACGAAAACCCTGGGAGTTCCTGCCGCCATCCTGTGCGCCTCCCTCGGTCCTCAAGTCCTCCTTCGCCGTGATCAGGCTAGCCCGTGCCGGTCGGCGACGCCTTGGCGGACCGTCCGTACGGCGCTCTGCCGAACGGCGTACCCGGCACGGGTACGCTGCCGTCTGCCACCCCCGACACACAGATGAGAGGCAGTGCGCCGTGACCTCTTCCACCCCGGCCGTCCGGACCCGTCGCCGGACCGCTTTCGCCGTGGTGCTCTGCGCAGGGCTGACCGTCTCGCTCACAGCCTGCGCGGGCGAGGACCCGGACAAGGGGACCAACGGTGTCGGCAAGCTGACGGCAGCGCAGATCGACAAGAAGGCGCGGGCCTCCGCGGACGCCGCCGACATGGTGCGGCTGACGGGGAAGCTGGTCAGCAAGGGCGGGACGTACACCCTGAACATGCGGCTCAGCAGCAAGGGCGGAGCGGGGTCGGTCACCTCCAGTCGGAACACCTTCGAACTGCTGCGCATCGGTGACGAGCTCTACCTCAAGGCCGACGCGGGCTTCTGGAAGGACGACAAGGCCGACGACGGGAGCGACCAGGCCGCCGAGAAGCTCGAAGGCAAGTACGTCAAGGTTCCCGAGGACGACCCCACCTACCGGCAGATGCGCGGGTTCACGGAGAAGGAGACGCTCCTCGACGGGGTGCTCGCACTCCACGGGAAGATCAACAAGGGTGACCGGGACACGGTCGGCGGGGTGCGCACCGTGCAGATCATGGGTGGAAAGGGTGAGGGGGGCGCACTGGACGTCTCCCTGGAGGGCGCTCCGTATCCCCTGCGCGTGGCCCGTGGCGGGGGCGGAGGCACCGTCACCTTCGCCGACTGGGGCGAGGCCTTCCCGCTTGAGGCTCCGGCCGAGGGCGACACGGTCGACTACGGCGGGGAGCTGCCCAAGTCCTCCGCCTGACGCGATCGGCCCGCCGTTCACGTCCTTCGCGAAGGAGGCCGTTCAGCGCTTTCCGCGGCGCTTCAGGAGCAGGCGCGGGAGTGCCGCGGGGGCGGTCCGCCGCGTGGTCGCCCCGGTGGGCAGCGGCCGCGCCGCCAGTGCGGTGTCCGGAAGGTCGGTGCTGGACGCCCCGGGCGTGAGCCGAAGGACACGGCACTCACGCGCCCAGCGTTCCGTCAGCCGGTCGGCGTCCGGTGCGTTGAGCCGCTTGCCCCTGAGTTCGCCGACCGCCGTCTCCCACTCCTCGGAGTGCGGCTCCAGCACCGCCACGGCGGCCGTCCAGGCCACGAGCCTGCCCCCCTTGTCCTTGCTGCGTACGGTCACCTCGGCGGCGCCACCGGCGTCCAGTCCGGCGGGGAGCGGCTGCTCCCCGGGGCCGTCCCCGACGAGCAGGGCGGCGCCCTCGTGCCACACGTGCCACAACGCCCGGGAGGGGCCGGTGGCCCGCACCCAGATCAGGGCGGACTTCTTGGTGGCCTCCTCGACGAGAGCCCGGGCAAGCAACACGTCAGCAGCAGTCATGCCCGAACTCTAGTGGCCGGGGGTTTCGGATCAGAGCCAGCCGTTGCGCTTGAGGGTGCGGTGGATGGAGAAGCAGACGACTCCGATGAGTGCCAGCACCATCGGATAGCCGTAGGTCCACCGCAGTTCGGGCATGTGCTTGAAGTTCATGCCGTAGACCCCGCAGATCATCGTCGGTACGGCGATGATGGCCGCCCACGAGGTGATCTTGCGCATGTCCTCGTTCTGCGTGACGGTCGCCTGCGCCAGGTTGGCCTGGAGGATCGAGTTGAGCAGCTCGTCGAAGCCGATGACCTCCTCGTGCACCCGGGCCAGGTGGTCGGCCACGTCGCGGAAGTACTTCTGGATGTCGGGGTCGATGAGCCGCATCGGGCGTTCGCTCAGCAGCTGCATCGGCCGCAGCAGCGGCGACACGGCGCGCTTGAACTCCAGGACCTCGCGCTTGAGCTGGTAGATCCGCCCGGCGTCCGAACCGCGGGGCGTGCCCTTGGCCGGGGTGGAGAAGACGTCGATCTCCACCTCGTCGATGTCGTCCTGCACCGAGGCCGCCACCGCGATGTAGCCGTCGACGACGTGGTCGGCGATGGAGTGCAGCACGGCGGAGGGGCCCTTGGAGAGCAGCTCGGGATCCTCCTGGAGGCGGTGGCGCAGGGCGCGCAGCGAACCCTGCCCGCCGTGCCGGACGGTGATCACGAAGTCCCGCCCGGTGAAGCACATCACCTCGCCGGTCTCGACGACCTCGCTGGTCGCGGTCAGTTCGGCGTGCTCGACGTAGTGGATCGTCTTGAAGACCGTGAACAGCGTGTCGTCGTACCGCTCCAGCTTGGGTCGCTGGTGCGCGTGGACCGCGTCCTCGACGGCGAGCGGGTGGAGGCCGAACTCCCGGGCGATACCGGCGAACTCCTCCTCGGTCGGCTCGTGCAGGCCGATCCAGGCGAAGCCGCCCTCCTCCCGCACCCTCAGCATCGCCTCGCGCGGTGTCTGGCAGGAGGCGTCGGCGAGCCGGCGTCCGTCCCGGTAGACCGCGCAGTCGACCACGGCGCTGGAGGCGGAGGGGTCACGGGTGGCGTCGTAGCTGTTGTACGGGGTGTTGCTCTTGCGCAGGGACGGGCGCACTGCGGCGCGCAGGTCACGGATCATCGACATGGCTGGCTCCTCTTCACGGAGGGCCGTCGGCGGGGGGCGTGGAACAGCCCGGAATGGGGACGTGCGCTCACGTCCGCAAAGCGGGCGGCACCGCGCGGGCACGATGACGGCGTTCGCTACAGACAGGCAAAAAACGAGGGGCTCTTCCGGTGCGCGAACTGCCGTGGTGACGTCCGGGAAGGCGTCAGGTCACAGAAGGAAGGCGTCGAGCGGAAGGGCGGTTGGTACTGCACGGTCGACTTGGATCCACCGCGGCCCCACCTCCTCCGGCCGGTCCCCCGTGGGGGATCACGTGTTGTCAGGACTGAGAGCGACGCTTCTGCGTGCTGTCCCGACCGACGCCTCAGGCTATCAGCCGGGTGAAGACCCAATCCCGTCCTTTGCCCGTTCCGGACGCGTTCTATGCTCGCGGCATGGGAGAAATTCTTGATCTGGTCGAAGCCAGGCTCCGGACGGCGCTGGGTGAGCCGGACGCGCGTGCGGAGGTGACGTTCCTCGGTACGGACCGCATCGAGGTGCTCCGCTTCGTCGACGGAGACGTGGTGCGCTACGCCACGCTCGGTATGTCCGACCGGCCGATGGCGGACCCGACCTCGCCCCTCGCCGACCAGGTGAAGGGCCCGCGTGCCGAGCTGGTCCTGTCCGTGCGGATGGGCCTCGCCGACACCGACCAGGTGCTGCGGCCCCTCGCGGTGCTGGCGGCCTCCCCGCAGGTCGAGGGGCTGATCGTGGCCCCCGGGGCCTCACTGGACCTCGGAGAGCCGCTGTGGTCCGGGGCCCCCTTCAGCTCCGTCCTGGTCGCCGAGCCGGGCGGCCTGGTCGAGGACCTGGAGCTCGACGCACCGATGGACCCGGTGCGCTTCCTCCCGTTGCTGCCGATGACGCCCAACGAGGCCGCGTGGAAGCGGGTCAAGGGCGCGCAGGAGCTCCAGGAACGCTGGCTCTCGCAGGGGACGGACCTGCGGGATCCGCTGCGTGCGTCCGTGCCGCTGGACTGACGCTCAGGGCGCGGGGTGCTTCGGCGCGCCGCCTGGAGGGGAGCCGCGGGCGGGGCCGGTCGGTCGGCGAGGACGGTGTCACCGCCCTGGGTCGCGTGCCGCTGCTCCGGTTCCCCGGCCTCGCGGGTCAGTGCCACGCGCCGGGCCCGGACGACCACGGCGCCGGTGAGTGCGGCGATCGCGGCGACCACGAACGGCATGTGGACGTCGCTCCACTCCTCGATCCTCGGTGCGAGGAAGGGTGCCGCCGCGGCGGTGAACCAGCGGACGAAGGTGTAGCCGGCGCTCGCCACGGGGCGCGGTGCGTCGGACACGCCGAGGGCGAGTTCGGTGTAGACCGTGTTGTTCATGCCGATGAAGGCGCCCGAGACGATGGTGCAGACGACGGCCGTCGTGTGGTTCCCGTATCCGAGGATCAGCAGGTCCGCGGCGAGCAGCACCAGGGAACCGCCGAGAACCTCCAGCGAGCCGAAGCGCCGCTGGAGTCGCGGTGCCACGAGCACGGAGAAGACGGCGAGCAGCAGGCCCCAGGCGAAGAACACCGCCCCTGACCTGTACGGCGACATGGTCAGCACGAACGGTGTGAACGCCAGGATCGTGAAGAACGCGTAGTTGTAGAAGAACGCCGATGCGGCGACCGAGGCCAGCCCGCCGTGGCCGAGCGCCTTCACCGGGTCCAGCAGCGAGGTCCTCCGGGCCGGCCTGGGCTGTTCGTCCAGGAACGCGGCGATGCAGAGGAATCCGATCGCCATGAGGGCGGCGGTTCCGAAGAAGGGGTAGCACCAGTCGGCGTCGCCGAGCAGGGCGCCGACCAGGGGCCCGCACGCCATGCCGAGGCCGAGGGCCGACTCGTACAGCAGGATGGCGGCCGCACTGCCGCCGGCCGCCGCGCCGACGATCACCGCGAGGGCGGTGGACACGAACAGGGCGTTGCCCAGGCTCCATCCGGCCCGGAAGCCGACCAGCTCGGCGACGGACGAGGAGGTGCCCGAGAGCGCGGCGAAGACGACGACGAGTGCGAGGCCGGCCAGCAGGGTCCTGCGTCCGCCGATACGGCTGGACACGAAGCCGGTCACGAGCATCGCGAAGGCGGTGATCAGGAAGTACGAGGTGAACAGCAGGGACACCTGGCTGGGCGTCGCCTCCAGCCCCTCGGCGATGGACGGCAGGATCGGGTCGACCAGGCCGATCCCCATGAAGGCCATGACCGAGGCGCCCGCCGTCGCCCGGACGGCCTTCGGCTGGCGCAGGATGCCGGTGGCCCCCGCCTCTCCGCGCATGGGTTCTCTCCTTCTCCGTCAGAGCGTCGCGTGGTGCGCAAAATAAATTAGACACTCTAATAAATGCAAGATGCATCTAGATTCTCCGGCCGGAGCCGCGCTGCGGACGGGTGATCGTCCTTGACGCGGCGACGACCGGAGAGGACCGTTGGGCGCTATGAGGGGCGAACCCAGTTGCCCGAAGTGCGGTGGCCGGGTCAGGGCGCCCGGTCTTTTCGCCGATGCCTGGCAGTGCTCCTCGCACGGCCAGGTGAACCCGATGCAGCCGGTGGTCCCGCCCAGCGTCGAGGCGCTGGGTGTCGTGGTGCACCGGGCCCAGGTGCCCGTGTGGATGCCCTGGCCGCTCCCGGTCGGCTGGCTGTTCACGGGCGCGGCGTACGCGGGCGACGACCGCAGCGGCGGCCGGGCCACCGTCGTCGCGTGTTCGGGCCCCGGGCCGCTCGGAGGCATGGGGGAGCTGCTGCTCGTCGCAGAGGAACTCGGCGTGGGGCTCGGCGCGCGCTACGCCGGCATCGAGGGCCCCGACCCCGGCTCCGGCCTGCGCGTCGACGCGGCGCCGGATGCCAAGGTGCTCGCGGCGGGACGCCCCACCGCCCTGTGGCACGTCAAGGACGCCCCCGCCGACCGCGCGGTCTTCGCGGGCGAGGCGCGCGGTCTGTGGCTCTGGGCGATCGTGTGGCCCGAGCAGTCCGGGCTCATGATGTACGACGAACTGGTGCTGACCGACCTGCGCGACGCGGGCGGCGAGGTGGACCTCCTGCCGTGCGGGGCGCTCACCCCCCGGCTGATCGCACCGCCCTGACGCACCGCCCTGACCGGGCCGCGCCGCCGCGCCGCCGGGACGGGGCCGGAAGGGTGACGCCCGGCGGTTACCCTTGAGCGTCCCCTGTCCGCCCACCAGCACCGGAGTACACGTCGTGCGCATCGATCTGCACACCCACTCCACCGCTTCGGACGGCACGGACACCCCCGCCGAGCTGGTGGCCAACGCCGCCGCGGCGGGCCTCGACGTCGTCGCCCTGACCGACCACGACACGGTCGGAGGCCACGCGGAGGCGGCGGCCGCCCTTCCCGTGGGGCTCACGCTCGTCACCGGCGCCGAACTCTCCTGCCGCGTCGACGGCGTCGGCCTGCACATGCTGGCCTACCTCTTCGACCCCTCCGAGCCCGAACTGGCCCGCGAGCGCGAGCTCGTCAGGGACGACCGGGTGCCTCGGGCGCAGGCCATGGTGGGCAGGCTCCGGGAGCTCGGCGTTCCGATCACCTGGGAGCAGGTCGCCCGGATCGCCGGGGACGGCTCCGTCGGCCGTCCGCACGTCGCGACCGCGCTCGTGGAGCTGGGGGTCGTGGACACGGTCTCCGACGCCTTCACCTCGGCCTGGCTCGGCAACGGCGGACGCGCGTACGCCGACAAGCACGAACTCGACCCGTTCGACGCGATCCGGCTGGTCAAGGCGGCGTGCGGCGTCACCGTCCTCGCCCACCCGCTCGCCGTCAAGCGCGGTGCGGTGGTCCCCGAAGCCGTGATCGAGAAGCTGGCGGTCGCCGGACTCGACGGCATCGAGGTCGACCACATGGACCACGACGAGCCCACGAGGGCCCGGCTGCGAGGGCTCGCCGCCGAGCTGGGTCTGCTGCCCACCGGGTCCAGCGACTACCACGGCAGCCGGAAGACCGTCCGGCTCGGGGAGTACACCACCGACCCCGAGATCTACGGCGAGATCACCCGGCGCGCCACGGGAGCGTTCCCCGTGCCGGGCGCCGGCGGGCCGGTCTCCGCGTAACGGGGCCCCTCCCCCTCTCTTCCTCTTTCCTTCGCGCGTCATGGTGTCGCCGTGACGCATCGGCGCGCGCACCCTCCTGTTCGGCCCGTACTTCTCTCGCAAGGCTCACCGTGTTCGACATAGCTGTCTTCGGATCCCTCTTCCTCACCCTCTTCGTGATCATGGATCCGCCCGGAATCACCCCGATCTTCCTGGCCCTCACCGCGGGCCGTCCCGCCAAGGTGCAGCGCAGGATGGCTCTGCAGGCCGTCAGCGTCGCCTTCGGCGTGATCGCCGTCTTCGGTCTGCTCGGCCAGCAGATCCTCGACTACCTGCACGTCTCCGTGCCCGCCCTGATGATCGCGGGCGGGCTCCTCCTGCTGCTCATCGCGCTGGACCTGCTCACCGGCAAGACGGACGAGCCGACGCAGACGAAGGACGTCAACGTGGCCCTCGTGCCGCTCGGTATGCCGCTGCTCGCCGGGCCCGGCGCGATCGTCTCGGTGATCCTCGCGGTGCAGAACGCCGACGGTGCGGCCGGCGAGATCTCGGTCTGGTCGGCGATCGTGGCGATGCACGTCGTGCTCTGGGTGACCATGCGGTACTCGTTGCTCATCATCCGTGTGATCAAGGACGGCGGAGTGGTCCTGGTGACCCGGCTCGCGGGCATGATGCTCTCGGCCATCGCCGTACAGCAGATCATCAACGGCGTCACCCAGGTCATCCAGAACTCCTGAGGGCCGACGGGCCCGGACACCACAGCGCCCCCGCACGAACCTTCCGTGCGGGGGCGCCTCGTCGTCAGCTCTTCATGCGCTCTTGCTCAGCGACTCGAAGCGGGAAAAGGTGTTACGAAGCCGACGTGTCGGCCGGCCGGATGTAGATGCGCTGGCCTATTGCCGCGGCCTGCTGCACGATCCGGTTGACGGAGGCGGCGTCCACAACGGTGCTGTCCACGGCGGTACCGTCGACATCGTCGAGTCGCATGATCTCGAAGCGCATACGGCTTCCCTTCGTCTGATCCTCCTGCTGGAGAACTACTGGGTGGACGGGCCTGCCGTCCACAAGGATGGGAGCGCAAGGCGTGTTCGTCCCGCGCTCCTCAGGGGGTACAACGACTTGCCTACTGCAAACATTCCCTACGCTAAGGAAATTTTTTGGATGTCTAAGTACCCGTCGGTAATCATGCATACGCGGACGATGAGGCCCGCATGAGTCACGAGGACGCGCGGACGGACGAGGAGCCGGGTATCCGCGAGCAGCTGGACCGCCTGGACCGCGCCAACGAGCTGCTCCAGCGCGTACTCGCCGAGGTGTCGAAGACCCCTTCCACCCACGCGATCTTCGTGGACGCGGGCTACGTCTACGCGGCGGCCGGACTGCTCGTCACCGGAACCGAGGACCGCCGGTCCTTCGACCTGGACGCCGAAGGGCTGATCGAGGCCTTCATCGACAAGGCCCGCACGATCTTCGCGGACAGCAGACTGCTCCGCGTGTACTGGTACGACGGAGCCAGACGCCGGATCCACACCGTCGAGCAGCAGTCCATCGCCGAACTCCCCGACGTCAAGGTCAGGCTCGGCAACCTCAACGCCAACAACCAGCAGAAGGGCGTCGACTCACTCATCCGCACCGACCTCGAGTCGCTCGCCCGGCACCGTGCCATCAGCGACGCGGCACTCGTCGGCGGCGACGAGGACCTGGTCTCGGCCGTCGAGGCCGCCCAGGGTTACGGTGCCCGCGTCCACCTCTGGGGCATCGAGGCGGGCGAAGGCCGCAACCAGGCCGAGCCGTTGCTCTGGGAGGTCGACAGCCAGCGCACCTTCGACCTCGACTTCTGCCGTCCGTACGTGACCCGGCGCTCCGTCACGATGTACGAGGACGCCGGCCCGGCCCCCGCGCGCGAGGACGTCCGTTTCGTCGGTGCGCAGATCGCCGCGGGCTGGCTCTCCTCGCGCGGCCGTGACGCCCTCGCGGACCTGCTGCCCGGACACCCCTACCTGCCGGGCTCCGTCGACCAGGACCTGCTCGTCGAGGCCGAACGGCTCCTCCAGCACTCGCTGCGCGGCCACGCGCACCTGCGCCGGGCGCTGCGCGACGGCTTCTGGCAGCACCTCCAGGCGCAGTACTGACATCCGGCCCGCACCGAGGGCTGCGGCGCGGGCCGTCGGTGTGGGACCGGCTCGTCACCTCAGCCGCCGAGTGCGGGCGGCCGGGCACGGAGGGCGCGGGGGGTGTGGGGTCAGAGACTCTTCCAGAACGACACCAGCGCCGCCGCCGTCTCCAGCGGGCGGGCCGTGTTGGGGGAGTGTTCCGCTCCCTCGATCACGGTGCGGTGGGCGCCCAGTCGCCGTGCCATCCCGTCGAACAGCGGCACCGGCCACACATCGTCGCGCTCGCCCGAGATCACATGCACGGGGAGGGCCAGCCCGGCGAGCTCGGCCACCCTGTCTGGCTCGGCCGACAGCTGTGTGCCGGTGGCGATCAGCTGCGCCGGGTTGTGGCGCATCCAGCGCCGGCGCAGGTCCTCGCCGTCCCCGGTGTCCGCGTCCTGCGGCGGGTCCAGGGCACGCATCGCCTGCCAGACGTCGGCCATGCTCCAGCGGCCGAGCGCGTCGCCGAGCAGCTGGGCCTTCTTCTGCTGGTCCGTGGAGATCTCGGCGGGCCCGGACGACATCAGGGTCAGCGAACGGAACGGCGCGGCGTCCAGCAGCACCGCCGCGCGGGCGATCTGGCCCCCCAGGGAGTGCCCGAGCAGATGAATGCCCCCGGCTGGGGGAGCGTCGGCGAGGGCAGCGGCCTGAGCCAGGACGTCGCGGGCCAACTCGCCCTGCGCGTAGGCCTCTTGTCCGTCCGGGCCCTCGGTCTCGTACTGCCCCCTGCCATCCACCGCAAGGACACGGAATCCGGCTTCGGCGAGAGGTTCGAGCAGCGCGACGAAGTCCTCCTTGCTGCCGGTGTACCCGGGCAGCAGGAGCGCGGTGGAATGCGCGGCCGTACGCGGTGCGGCGTCCAGCACGGCGAAGTCCCCGCGCTCGGTACGCAGTACACGGGCGCGGGCACAGGAGGGCGGGGTGAAGGTGGGCGGCCGGCTCATGAGGCCGAGCGTATCGCCGGGTGCCGGTGCGTGCCCGGGCAGGCGTACGGCCCCGGCCCCCGCGCAGGCGGGAACCGGGGCCGTGGGGAAAGCCGGATCAGCTCTCGGTCGTCTCGGCCGCGGCCGCCGCGCGGGAACGGCGCCTGCGCGGCTTGGCGGGTGCCGTCCCGCCGTCCGTCGCGGCCTCGGTCACCGCTGCGGTCTCCGCCTTCTCCGCGGCCGTGGCGCGCGGGCGGCGGCGACGCGGCTTGGTCTCCGCCGCGTCCCCGGTGGTGACCGCGGTGTCGACCGCCACCTCGGTCTTCGGCTTGGCGGCGGCACGGGGCCTGCGGCGCTGCTTCGTCTCGGTGACGGGCTCCGACACAGGGGCGATCTGGAAGTCGACCTCGTCGGCCGGCTTCACGACCCGGGTGCGGCGGCGCGGCTTGGTGGCCACGGGCTCCGCGGCCGGTGCCGAGATGGCGACCGTCTGGAAGTCGACGACGGGCTCGGCTGCCGGGGCCGGCGCGACGGCCGACCGGGTGGCCGTGGCACGCGGAGCGCGACGGCGGCGCGGCTTCGCCTCGTCGGCCGGCTCGTCCTCGGGGGCGGCCACGGCCACCGGGGTCTCGGCCACGGCCACCGGGGTCTCGGCGACGGCCACCGCGGCCTCCGCCACGGCCTCGGGTGCCGCGGCACGGGTACGACGCCGACGGCGCGGGGTACGCGGCTCCTGCGCGTCGTCACCGCTCGCCTCGACGGCGGGCGCGGGCACGGTGACGGCACCCTCGTCGAGGGCTCCACCGCCACGTGTACGACGACGCTGACGCGGGGTGCGCGGCGGACGCTCCTCGCGGGGCGCCGCAGCGGGCGCCGCGGACTTGCGGCCACGGCCGCCCGTCTCGCCGAGGTCCTCGATCTCCTCCGCGCGCAGACCGGCACGGGTCCGCTCGGTGCGCGGCAGGACACCCTTGGTGCCGGCCGGGATGCCGAGGTCCTCGTAAAGGTGCGGGGACGTGGAGTAGGTCTCCGGCGGGTCCGGGAACTTCAGATCCAGCGCCTTGTTGATCAGCTGCCAGCGCGGGATGTCGTCCCAGTCGACCAGCGTGATCGCGATGCCCTTGGCGCCCGCGCGGCCGGTACGGCCGATGCGGTGGAGGTAGGTCTTCTCGTCCTCCGGCGACTGGTAGTTGATGACGTGGGTCACACCCCCGACATCGATGCCCCGCGCGGCGACGTCGGTGCAGACGAGGACGTCCACCTTGCCGTTGCGGAAGGCGCGCAGCGCCTGCTCGCGAGCGCCCTGGCCGAGGTCACCGTGGACCGCGCCGGACGCGAAGCCGCGCTTCTCCAACTGCTCCGCGATGTCCGCCGCCGTCCGCTTGGTGCGGCAGAAGATCATCGCCAGCCCGCGGCCGTCGGCCTGCAGGATGCGGGAGACCATCTCGGGCTTGTCCATCGAGTGGGCGCGGTAGACGTGCTGCACCGTGTTCTTGACGGTGGTGCCCTCGTCGTCGGGCGACGTGGCGTTGATGTGCGTCGGCTGCGACATGTAGCGACGCGCGAGGCTGATGACGGCACCGGGCATGGTGGCGGAGAACAGCATCGTCTGGCGCTTCGGCGGCAGCATGGTGATGATGCGCTCGACGTCGGGCAGGAAGCCCAGGTCGAGCATCTCGTCGGCCTCGTCCAGCACGAGGGCACGGATGTGCGACAGGTCGAGCTTGCGCTGGCCCGCCAGGTCGAGCAGTCGCCCGGGGGTGCCGACGATGATGTCGACGCCCTTCTTCAGGGCCTCGACCTGGGGCTCGTAGGCCCGGCCGCCGTAGATCGCGAGAACGCGGACGTTACGCACCTTGCCGGCGGTCAGCAGGTCGTTGGTGACCTGCTGGCAGAGCTCACGGGTGGGGACGACGATCAGGGCCTGCGGCGCGTCCGTCAGCTTCTCGGGCGCGGCGCGCCCTGCCTCGACATCGGCGGGGACGGTCACGCGCTCGAGGAGCGGGAGACCGAAGCCGAGCGTCTTGCCGGTGCCGGTCTTGGCCTGGCCGATGACGTCGGAGCCGGAGAGCGCTACGGGGAGCGTCAGCTCCTGGATGGGGAAGGGGGACGTGATGCCGACCGCCTCGAGGGCTTCGGCCGTCTCGGTGAGGATTCCGAGGTCGCGGAACGTAGTCAGGGTGCTGCCTCTTCTGTGAGACGCGGCCCGAGGCGAACGCTGGGGGTCGTACCGTGCCGGGGTCGGTCATCCGGCCGTGGATGGGCCGGGTGGCGCGGGACCACTGCCGTCGCTCGAGCGCTCGTGCCGCTGAGGGGGCCCCTCATCTGCGGTCGTACGTGTCGTACGCCCCGCGTGGAGGGCTTTCGGGTCGGAGCCGATCGGGCCACCGACCGGGCATCCTCATTCAAGGTCGCGCTTCTGGCACAACAAATGCTCAGTAAGCGCAATACCACTGTACCCCGGATTCGCGCACGCGTGTTGGGCGAATTCATCGGAACGGTGTGATGTCTCCCGCTGACCGGGCCCTCGGGCCCTCCGTCGGGCGGGATATTCTGCGCTTCATGGAGACGCCTGACAACGCCATTGAAGCATCCGACGCAGCGCCCGCACCGACCGGGATCGCGGCCCAGGACTGGGGCACCGCTTCCGCCGACCCGCAGTACCGCGCCGCGGTCGTGGATCTGCTGGGCGCGCTCGCCTACGGGGAACTCGCGGCCTTCGAGCGGCTCGCCGAGGACGCCAAACTCGCGCCGACGCTCGGTGACAAGGCGGCACTGGCCAGGATGGCGTCCGCGGAATTCCATCATTTCGAGAAGCTGACCGACCGGCTGACCGCCATCGACGAGCAGCCGACCGCCGCAATGGAGCCGTTCGCCAAGCCGCTGGACGACTTCCACCGCCAGACGGCCCCGTCGGACTGGCTGGAAGGCCTGGTCAAGGCGTACGTGGGCGATTCGATCGCCAGTGACTTCTACCGGGAGATCGCCGCACGGCTCGACATGGACACGCGCTCCCTCGTCCTGTCCGTGCTCGACGACACGGGCCACGGGAACTTCGCGGTCGAGAAGGTCCGCGCCGCCATCGAGGCGGAGCCCCGAGTGGGGGGCAGGCTCGCCCTGTGGGCGCGCAGGCTGATGGGGGAGGCGCTCTCGCAGGCGCAGCGGGTGGTCGCGGACCGCGACGCCCTGTCCACGATGCTGGTGGGCGGCGTGGCGGACGGCTTCGACCTGGCCGAGGTCGGCCGCATGTTCTCCCGGATCACCGAGGCGCACACCAAGCGCATGGCGGCGCTCGGCCTCGCCGCCTGACGGGCGCCCGGGCCCTACTGGGCCGCCGCCGACCGCACCGGCCGGCGGCCCCGCGGCCTGATCAACAGGGACAGGGTCACCGCTCCGACCAGCACGGCGCCCGTGGGGGTCGCCAGGACATGGCCGGAGCCCAGGGTCGAATGCGTCAGGTACGCGCCGAACAGGGCACCCAGCCCACCCGTGACGAACACCACGCGGGAGGACGGGAGGCGGTCGGACAGTGAGCGGAGCGCGACCCAGGAAAGGGCGAGTCCGAGAACGACGGAGCTGATGGATTCCCAGAACACAGGGTGTCACCTCGCTTGACGGCGTGGCGGTCGGTCGGTCCTAGCCGGTCCTACCCGTGGCCTGCGGACTACAACCCTTCCCGCCCCCGGTGAACCCCACCGAGGGAGAGATCGCGGGCAGATCCGTGGAAGAAGTGGAAGAAACGGTGGAGGCCCGGCGGACGATTCCGCCGGGCCTCCACCTGTGCTGCCGCGTCGCGCGGGCTACAGCGCGCCGAATCCCACCCGCCGGGTGCTGGGCTCGCCGATCTCCACGTACGCGATCCTGTCGGCCGGCACCAGGACCTTGCGGCCCTTGTCGTCCGTGAGGCTGAGCAGCTGTGCCTTGCCGCCGAGCGCCTCGCCGACCGCGCTCTCGACCTCTTCGGCGGAAAGCCCGCTCTCCAGAACGATCTCGCGGGGCGTGTGCTGCACCCCGATCTTGACCTCCACGGCTATGTCCCTCCGACGGTCCGTCTCTGCGCGGTGAACCGCGCCGTACGCAGCACACATTAGCCCGGTGAAGGGACGGACCACGGGTCGACCTGCAACGCCCGCAGCGAACACCGGCGCCGGGGCTCAGTGCTGATCGGTGCCGTGCAGCGGGAATCCCGCGATACCGCGCCAGGCGAGCGAGGTCAGCAGCTGCACGGCGGACTCGCGCGGGATGCCGGACGGGCTGGAGAGCCAGTAGCGCGCGACGACCTGCGAGACACCGCCGAGGCCGACGGCGAGCAGCATCGATTCGTCCTTGGACAGTCCCGTGTCACCGGCGATGACGTCGGAGATGGCCTCCGCGCACTGCAGCGAGACGCGGTCGACCCTCTCGCGGACCGCCGGCTCGTTGGTCAGGTCGGACTCGAAGACCAGACGGAAGGCGCCGCCCTCGTCCTCCACGTACGCGAAGTAGGCGTCCATGGTCGCCTCGACGCGCAGCTTGTTGTCCGTGGTCGAGGCGAGCGCCGTACGGACCGCCTGGAGCAGGGACTCGCAGTGCTGGTCGAGGAGCGCGAGGTAGAGCTCCAGCTTGCCGGGGAAGTGCTGGTAGAGCACCGGCTTGCTGACGCCGGCCCGCTCGGCGATGTCGTCCATCGCCGCGGCGTGGTAGCCCTGGGCGACGAAGACCTCCTGCGCGGCGCCCAGCAGCTGATTGCGTCGGGCACGGCGGGGGAGCCGGGTGCCCCGTGGGCGCGCCGCCTCTGTTTGCTCGATGGCTGTCACGCCGCCTCCCAGATTCGTGATCGAACACAGTCGTACCGTGCACGCTGCGCCGTCGGGCCATCGTACTTTTGAGTAACCCGGGTGTGCGCGGTGCGGACAGAGAATTTCACGGACCGGACGGCTGCGATAGCCGCACATGTACCGGTCCACGCCGCAAAGTGGTGCGATCTACCGGTAATCGTCCTCATCCTGTGTCACAACGCGGGCCTGCTCCGCCGCATCCGCCTCGTTCGCCGCACCGCGGTCGATGCCGGTGAGCGGTTCGTCGCGCTCCGGCCGGACGGCGGCCTGCTGCTCGGCGGTGTCGGCTTCGGGAGCTTCGGGGTCCGGTTCGTCGGGCTGGGGATCCTCGAAGGTCTCCGGGTCGCTCGGGTCGACCGTCATGATGGCTCCCTTCCTTCCCTTGCAGCCTAGGAGCAACCCCCGAGGGGCGCTATGCGGCCTGTGACCGCGAACACATGAACCGCCGCGTGATCATCTCGTAACATTGCCGCATGTCTTCGACCGAGCTGCCCGGTATCCACGCCGCCGCTGCCGCGGTGGCGCCCACCGTGAGCGCCGTACGGGTCGCGGAGGGGGAGAAGCTGCGGTCCGTCGCCCTGGCGGGCCTCTCCCTGAGCGTCCGTTCCCGTCCGGCGCTGACGACGGGGTCTGCTCCCGCTCTCTTCGTGCACGGCCTGGGGGGCTCCTCGCAGAACTGGTCGGCGCTGATGCCGCTGCTGGCCGACACCCTCCACTGCGAGGCGGTCGACCTGCCCGGCTTCGGGGACTCCCCGCCGCCGGACGACGGCAACTACTCCGTCACCGGACACGCCCGGGCGGTGATCCGGCTGCTGGACGCCGGCGGGCGTGGGCCCGTTCACCTTTTCGGTAACTCTCTGGGCGGTGCCGTAGCCACCCGGGTCGCGGCCGCCAGGCCGGATCTGGTGCGCACACTGACGCTGATCTCCCCTGCCCTGCCCGAGATCCGGGTCCAGCGGCCCGCCGTACCGACCGCGATGCTCGCGCTTCCGGGTGTCGCCTCCCTGTTCGCCCGGCTCACCCGTGGGTGGACCGCGGAGCAGCGCACCCGCGGCGCCATGGCACTCTGTTACGGCGATCCGGCACGAATCTCCGACGAAGCCTTCCGTCACGCGGTGGCCGAGATGGAGCGACGGCTGGAACTGCCGTACTTCTGGGACGCCATGACCCGCTCGGCACGGGGCATCGTCGATGCCTACACGCTGGGAGGACAGCAGGGGCTGTGGCGCCAGGCCGAGAGGGTGCTCGCACCGACCCTGCTCGTGTACGGCGGACGTGACCAGCTCGTCTCGTACCGGATGGCACGCAAGGCGTCCGCGGCCTTCCGCGACTCGCGCCTGCTGTCACTGCCCGACGCCGGGCACGTGGCGATGATGGAGTACCCGGAGGCGGTCGCCCAGGCCTTCCGGGAACTGCTCGACGAACGCGGCGGGAGCTGATCCGGGGCGTGGGACGACATAGCCGAAAGGGCCCCGAGGCCACCCGGACCGAGACCGGTGCCACTACGGGCGCCGGTGTGGAGCGGGGTACCGGCCGACGCGGGCGGGACTCCGCCACACCGCCTCCGAGGGACGGTCACGGCCCGTTCCGCGACGCACCGCAGGTGCGCGGCGGGCACCCCGAACAGCGTGAGCCGGGCGGTGGCTGGGGCACGGGACCGCAGCCGCAGCACGGCGGCCGGCGGGATCCGGCGGGTCCGGGCGGTCAGGAGGTCTTCCGCGCCGGGCAGGCCGCCATGGCGCGGCAGCATGCCGCGCAGCAGGCGGCCGGGCGTCGGACGGCCGGGCCGGAGACCGGCGGGGCCGCGTCGGTACCGGGCCCGCGCAGGGAGTTCCTGGAGGCGTTCGAGACCGCACCTGCGCGTCCCGGGCCGCCGGCCCCGCCGGAGGACGCGGTCCGCACCCCGCCGGTTTCCGACGGACCCGACGAGGACGCGGACGACGGAGACGGCCGGCGGACGAGGAACGGGAAGGGGCGGGCGTTCACCGGGATCGCGGCCGCCGCCGTGACGACGGTGCTCGCGGTCGTGGTGGCCGGGCAGGTGGCGCAGGACTCCGGCAGCACGACGGACGGCCCGCGGTCCGCCGAAGCCGACCGGCAGGACTCCGGGGACGCCTCCCGCTCGCTGGACCGGTCGGCGCCCGAGGCGCAGCGGCAGGAGGGCAAGCCCCTGTCCTACGGGCAGAAGATGGCCTCCGCTTTTCCCCTGGCGCCCGACCTCGAGGCCTCCGGGAAGTTCGAGGCGGTGCCCGGACTGGCCAAGGCGCCGGGCAAGGGCCAGAAGCACCGGTACCGTATCGACGTCGAGCAGGGGCTGGGACTCGATTCCGCCCTCTTCGCCGACGCCGTGCAGAGGACGCTGAACGACGATCGCAGCTGGGCGCACAACGGTGCCATGACCTTCGAGCGGATCTCCTCCGGGGAACCCGACTTCGTGATCACCCTCGCGAGCCCGGGAACCACGGCCGTCTGGTGCGAGAAGTCCGGCCTGGACACGGCCGAGGACAACGTCTCCTGCGACTCGGCCGCCACCGACCGCGTGATGATCAACGCCTACCGCTGGGCGCAGGGTGCCTCGACCTTCGGGGCGGAAAGGCTTCTGGCCTACCGTCAGATGCTGATCAACCACGAGGTGGGCCACCGGCTGGGGCACAACCACGTGAACTGCAGCACCCCTGGTGCCCCGGCCCCCGTGATGCAGCAGCAGACCAAGACCCTGGACCTGGACGGCGTCAAATGCCGTCCCAACCCCTGGGTCTATCCGGAGAGTTGAGCCGGCCGGAGGCCGTCGTGTCCGTATGGCGGGACGGGCGTCTCATCTCGCGTTGACATCGGGAGAGGGGTCGTCCATATTTCTCCGCATGTCACGCAGCCCCGCATCCTCCGAGCGCGCCGCCCTTGAGCTGGCGCTCCTCGGCGTTGCCGGGCACTGCGTAGCCGACATTCTCTGTCGCTGACGCCTGCTCGAGCGCGCGTCGACCCCCTGAAGAGCCTTTTCCGGCTCCTCGGCCCTCCTCTGCCGCGCCCGGGCGTACTCCGTCCGCAGGCGCGGCATTTCCGGTCTTCCCGGTCCCCTTCCCCTCACCCGGGCGGGACCTGCTGCGCCCGTGCGGACATGTCTCCTCCTCCTTGCCGCAGCACACCGAGAGGTCATCTTCCGATGAGTCAGCCGTCCGTCATACCGCGCCGTGTGGCAACCGCCGCCGCCGTCAGCCTCGCCCTGGTCGCCGGCCTCGCGGCCTGCGCAGGTCCCCAGAACAACGGGGGCGACGGCGCCGGCTCCGGCGCCTCGGGCGAGCCGCGCAAGGGCGGCACCCTCACGGTCCTCAACAGCAACCCGCAGGAGGACTTCGACCCGGCGCGGCTCTACACCTCCGGCGGCGGCAACGTCCCCTCCCTGGTGTTCCGCACGCTCACCACCCGCAACCGTGAGGACGGCGCGGCAGGCACCGAGGTCGTCCCCGACCTGGCCACCGACCTGGGTACGCCGAGCAAGGACGCCACCGTCTGGACGTACACCCTCAAGGACGGGCTGAAGTACGAGGACGGCACCGCCATCACCAGCGCGGACATCAAGTACGGCATCGAGCGGTCGTTCGCCGCGGAACTGTCCGGCGGAGCGCCCTACCTGCGCGACTGGCTGATCGGCGGCGCCGACTACCAGGGCCCGTACAAGGACAAGAAGGGCCTCGACTCGATCGAGGTGCCGGACGACAAGACCATCGTCTTCCACCTGAACAAGCCCGAGGGCGAATTCCCCTTCCTCGCCACCCAGACCCAGACGACCCCGGTGCCGAAGGCCAAGGACACGGGCACCAAATACGAGGAGCACCCCGTCTCCTCCGGGCCGTACAAGGTCGTCACGAACGAGAACGACGGCGAGCGGCTCGTCCTGGAGCGCAACGAGCACTGGTCGGCAGAGACCGACGAGGAGCGCAAGGCATACCCGGACAAGATCGACGTACGCTCCGGCCTCGACTCCGCCGTCATCAACCAGCGGCTCTCCGCCTCGCAGGGCGTCGACGCCGCCGCCGTCACGACCGACACCAACCTCGGCCCGGCCGAGCTCGCCAAGGTCTCCGGCGACAAGAAGCTCGCCGCCCGCGTCGGCACCGGCCACTTCGGCTACACCAACTACATCGCCTTCAACCCGAAGGTGAAGCCGTTCGACGACCCCAAGGTGCGCCAGGCGATCTCCTACGCCGTCGACCGCTCCTCCGTGATCAACGCGGCCGGCGGCTCCTCGCTCGCCGAACCCGCCACCACCTACCTGCCGAACCAGAAGTCCTTCGGCTACACGCCGTACGACCACTTCCCGGCGGGCGAGACCGGCAACGCCGCCAAGGCCAAGGAGCTGCTGAAGGAGGCCGGTTACCCCAAGGGCCTGAAGGTCACCCTCACGCACTCCAACGACAAGGACTTCGAGACCAGCCCGGAGATCGCCACTGCGCTCCAGGCCGCCCTCAAGAAGGCCGGCATCACCGTCGAGCTCAAGGGACTGGAGAGCAACGACTACTCCGACACCATCCACAGCGCGTCCAAGGAGCCGGGCTTCTTCCTCGCGCACTGGGGTGCCGACTGGCCCTCCGGCGGCCCGTTCCTCGCACCGATCTTCGACGGCCGTCAGATCGTGAAGGACGGGGCCAACTTCAACACCGGCTTCCTGAACGACGCGTCGGTCAACAAGGAGATCGACGAGATCAACAAGCTCACCGACCTGGATGCAGCCGCCACGCGCTGGGGAGCGCTCGACAAGAAGATCGGTGAGCAGGCGCTCACGGTGCCGCTCTTCCACCCGGTGTACAAGCGGCTCGTCGGCAAGGACGTCAAGAACGTGGTCATCAGTGACTGGACCGGCGTTCTCGACGTCTCCCAGGCCGCGGTCAAGTAACCATGTCGGAAGCACTTCTGGTCCAAGAAGCGGGAGCGGCACCCCTCGCCGCCCCCGCCTCGGGGGCCCGGCAGTTCTGGCGGCGGCTGCGCGCACAGCGCGCGGCCGCCGCCGCGGCGGCCGTGGTCCTCCTGCTCTTCCTGGCCGCGCTCGCCGCGCCGCTGCTCAGCGCGCTGGCGGGCCAGGACCCCAACACCTACCACCCCGACCTCGTCGACTCTGCGGCCGGCGGGGTCCCCATCGGCCCCTTCGGGGGCGTCAGCGCGGACCACTGGTTCGGCGTCGAACCGCAGACCGGCCGCGACCTGTTCGCCCGTGTCGTCCACGGGGCCCGGGTCTCGCTGGGCGTGGCGGTCGCGGCCACCCTCCTCCAGGTCACCATCGGAGTGGTGGTGGGACTCGCCGCGGCCCTCGGCAACCGCTGGGTCGACCAGGTCCTCAGCCGGATCACCGACATCAACGTCGCCCTGCCGCTCATGGTCATCGCCCTGGGGCTGCTCGCCGTCGTACCGCCCTCGTTCCCACGGCCCGTCCTGATCGCCCTGGTCATCGGCGGCATCAACTGGGCCGGGACGTCGAAGATCGTGCGGGCCCAGGCGCTCGCCCTGAAGTCACTCGACTTCGTCTCCGCGGCCCGGCTCAGCGGACGTGGGCGCTGGAGCATCGCCCGGCGCGAACTGCTGCCCTCGCTCGCCGCGCCGGTCATCACGTACGCCGCGCTGCTCTTCCCCGTCAACGTCACCGTCGAGGCGGCCCTGTCCTTCCTCGGCGTGGGCATCAAACCGCCCACACCGTCCTGGGGACAGATGCTCACCGAGGCCGACACCTGGTACCAGTCGGCTCCCACCTATCTCCTGCTGCCGGCCGGGCTGCTCTTCGTCACCGTGCTCGCCCTGACCGTCCTCGGCGAGGGCGTGCGCACGGCACTCGATCCCAGGGCCGCGTCCCGGCTGCGGATCGGCACCGGACGCGGGGATTGCAAGGAACGTACGAAGGAGCAGACGTCGTGACCGGGTTCCTGCTGCGACGGCTCGCAGGGGCCGTCTTCGTGCTCCTCTCCCTGACGGTCATCCTGTACGCGGTCTTCTACGTGGCCCCCGGCGACGTCGCCCAGATCGCCTGCGGACCGCGCTGCTCGCCCGCCCAGGTCGCCCAGGTGACCGAGCAGCTCCGGCTCGACGACCCCGTGTACACGCAGTACTGGCACTTCCTCCAGGGCATCGTCGCGGGACGGGACTTCTCCACCGGCACGGGCGTGGAACACTGCTCCGCGCCCTGCCTCGGTGTCTCGTACCAGAGCGACCAGCAGGTCATGCAGCTGATCCTGACCAAGCTGCCGGTGACCGGTTCGCTCGTCATCGGGGCGTTCCTCTGCTGGATCCTGCTCGGCGTCGGCACCGGAGTGCTGTCCGTCCGGCGGCGGGGCCGGATCACCGAGCGGGTCCTGACCTGGCTGACCCTGGCCGGTACGGCCACCCCGGTCTTCGTCATCGGACTGCTGCTCATCATCGTCTTCTGCTCCACGCTGCAGTGGCTGCCGTCGCCGACGTACGTGCCGTTCACGGAGGACCCCGAACAGTGGGCCTGGGGGCTGCTGCTGCCCTGGGTGTCCCTGGCGCTCATCGAGTCCGCCAAGTACGCCCGCCTGACCAGGAGCTCCATGCTGGAGACACTCGCCGAGGACCACGTACGCACCTTTCGCGCGTACGGCGTCAGCGAGCGCGCCGTCGTCGGGCGGCACGCGCTGCGCGGCGCGGTCGCACCCGTGATCGCGCTCAGCGCGCTCGACTTCGGGAGCATGTTCGGCGGCGCGGTCCTGACCGAGTCCCTCTTCGGGATTCCGGGACTCGGACGTGAACTCGTCCACGCCGTCAAGGTCGTCGACCTGCCGGTGGTCGTCGGCATGGTGCTGGTGACCGGCTTCTTCGTGGTGCTCGCCAACGCCGTCGCGGACATGCTGTACGCGCTGGCCGACCGACGGGTGGTCCTGTCATGACAACTCCGCTGGTGCAGGTCGAGGACCTCACCATCGACTTCGGTGCCGTCCGCGCCGTGGACGGGCTCTCCTTCACGTTGGAGGCGGGCGCCGCCCTCGGTGTCGTCGGCGAATCCGGATCGGGCAAGAGCGCGTCCGCCTCCGCACTTCTCGGGCTGCACCGGGGCACCGGGGCCCGGGTCACCGGGACCGTCCGGGTCGCCGGTACGGACGTGGGCACCGCGGACGAGGCCGAACTGCGCGCGTTGCGGGGCGCGAAGGCGGCGATGGTCTTCCAGGACCCGCTGTCCTCGCTCGACCCGTACTACACGGTCGGCGACCAGATCGCCGAGGTGTACCGGGTGCACAACCGCGTCTCCCGCCGGGCGGCACGGGCCCGGGCCGTCGAGGTCCTGGACCGGGTCGGAATCCCGGACGCGGGCCGCCGCGCCCGGTCCAGGCCGCACGAGTTCTCCGGCGGGATGCGCCAGCGTGCTCTCATCGCGATGGCCCTCGCCTGCGAGCCCCGGCTGATCGTGGCGGACGAGCCGACCACCGCCCTCGACGTCACCGTGCAGGCGCAGATCCTGGACCTGCTGCACGACCTTCGCCGGGAGACGGGCATGGGACTGCTGCTGGTCACCCACGACGTGGGTGTCGCCGCGGAGAGCGTCGACGACATCCTGGTGATGCAGCACGGCCGTGCGGTGGAGCGCGGAGCTGTCTCCGAGGTGCTGGGCGCGCCCCGGCAGCCGTACACCCGCGAGCTCCTGGCCTCGGTACCCCGGCTCGACGAGAAACGGGCCGGTGTCCCCGGGCCGAGGACCGCTTCGCCCGACGCCGAACCGCTCCTCGAAGCCGTCGGGCTCCGGAGGGAGTTCGGCCGGGGCGCGAAACGGGTCACGGCCGTGGACGGGGTCTCGCTCACCGTCCGGGCCGGCGAGACGCTCGGGATCGTGGGGGAGAGCGGCAGCGGCAAGACGACGCTCGGGCGCATGCTCGTACGGCTGGAGGATCCCACGGCGGGCCGCCTGCGGTACGGGGGCAGGGAGATCGGATCGCTGCCGGAGAAGGGCCTCCGTCCCTTCCGCCGCGAGCTGCAGATGGTCTTCCAGGACCCCGTCGCCTCGCTCAACCCGCGGCGCTCGATCGGCGAGTCCGTGGCCGACCCGCTCCGTGCCGCCGGAGAGACCGACGAGACCCGGATCCGGGACCGCGTACGCGAACTCCTGGAGAGGGTCGGCCTCGACGCCGACCGGTACGAGCGCTATCCGCACGAGTTCAGCGGTGGGCAGCGTCAGCGGATCGGCATCGCGCGGGTGCTCGCCGCCGAGCCGAAGCTGATCGTGTGCGACGAGCCGGTCTCCGCGCTCGACGTGACGACCCAGGCCCAGGTGATCGCACTCCTCGCGGAGCTCCAGCGCGAGCTCGGCATCGGACTCGTCTTCATCGCCCACGATCTGGCCGTGGTCAGGCAGGTCAGCGACCGGGTGGCCGTGATGCGGCAGGGCCGGATCGTCGAGCAGGGCGCCGTGGACGAGGTCTACGGATCGCCGCAGGACCCGTACACGAGACAGCTCCTCGCCGCGGTCCCCACGCTCGATCCCGCGCACGCCGCCGCGCGCCGTGCGACCCGCTCGGAGCTGGCCGCAGCCTGACTCCGCGTAACCGAAGAGCCGTGGGTCGCAACAGAACGCGACCGGGCCGGGAAAGTTACGCCGGTTCACCCCTTTCGGTGGTGCGACGGACAACAGTCCGTCGCACCACCCGTGTGTCCGCATACGGTCGTCCCGCTGCGAGCCGCCGATCAACGGCGGCCGTCCACAAGGGAGATCGGGGGTGTGCTCGTGCGGATCGGACTCCTCACGGACGGTGGCTATCCGTATGCGACCGGTGAGTCCAGACTCTGGTGCGACCGTCTGGTGCGCGGGCTCCCCCAGCACGAGTTCGACGTCTTCGCACTCAGCCGCTCCGCCGACCAGGAACAACGGGGCTGGGTCAGGCTCCCCGACCGGGTCGGACGGGTGCGGACGGCGCCGATGTGGACGCACCCGGTGGACGCCCGTCACGCCGGCCGGCCCAGAGGCCTGGCGGGCAGGATCGCCACGGGCCTCGGGCGAGCGTACGGACGGCGGGACCGGCTGCGTTTCACCACCCATGTGAAGGCGCTCGTCGGCGCGGTCTGCGAGGGTGCGGAGGCCGACGGTGCGGCGGCCGGCCGCTTCGCGGACGGACTCTACGGCCTCGCCGAACTGGCGCGGGACCGCGGTGGGCTGCACCGCGCGCTGCTCGGCGAGACGACCGTACGCATCGTGGAGGGAGCCTGCCGGGCTCCCGGCACGGGCCGGACCGTCCACAGCGCCACCGTCCCCGACTACCTCGGCTTCGTGGCCGAACTGGACCGCGTCCTGCGTCCCCTCTCCCTCGACTGGTACGACGGGGACGGCCTCGGCGCGGTCGACCTCTGCCACGCGGCGTCGGGCGGAGCGGCCGCCCTGCCGGGACTGCTGGCCAAACGCTTCTTCGGTGTGCCGCTGCTGGTGACGGAGCACGGAGTGCCGCTGCGGGCCCACTACCTCGCGGCGCCCGAGGCCCCGCTGAGTGCGCCGGTGCGCGCCCTGCTCGCGAACCTCCACGGACTGCTCGCCTCCGAGGTGTACCGGCAGGCCGCGCTCATCACGCCCGGCAACACCCATGTCCGCCGCTGGCAGGAGCGGTTCGGCGCCGACCGGAGCAAGCTGCGCACGGTCTACCCGGGCATGGACGCGGAGCGGTTCGGAGCCGTGGGGGAGGGGGCCGACGAGGGCGGCCCCGGCACGCTGGTGTGGATCGGGCGGATCGAACCCGCCAAGGACCTGATCGCCCTGCTCCACGCGTTCACCGAGGTGCGCAGGGCCGAGCCGGACGCCCGGCTGCGGATCTTCGGCGCACCGGTCCGGGCGGGCGAGGGCGACACCTACCTCGCCCACTGCAGGGCACTCGCCGCCCAGCTCTTCCCCGACGAGGCCGCGGACGCGCATGCCGTCGGCGACAACCCGGTCACCTTCGAGGAGATCGGCGGACCCGAGGTGCCCGACCTCGCGGAGGCCTACGCCGCGGGCGGCGTCGTCGTGCTCTCCAGCGTCGTCGAGGGCTTTCCCATCAGCCTGGTCGAGGCGATGTTCTGCGGGCGGGCCACCGTCTCGACGGACGTGGGCGCCGTGGTCGAAGTCGTCGGCGGTACGGGTCTGGTCGTGCCCCCGCGCAATCCGCGGGCGCTCGCCGACGCCTGCGTCGCGCTCCTGCGCGACCCGGAGCGCCGTGCACGCCTGGGTGCGGCGGCGCGCGCCCGGGCACTCGAACTCTTCACCGTCGAACAGAACCTCGCCGCGTTCCGCGGCATCTACCTGGACCTCGTCGGGCACGCCCCCGCCCGATGGACGACAGCGGAGGACCCCCACGACCCGGCCGGTCCGCCGCGCCCGTTCGCCACGCCCCCGGAGGCGCATGTGCTGGGGGCCCTGCCCCCCGGCCCGGTCGCGCCGGCACCCGGAGGCATCCCCGATCGGGTGCCGAGCTGGGCCATCGGCGTGGAGGGCGTGTGCGCCGGCGCACACGGAGCCGGAGGCGGCGATGCGTGACGACACGAGCGGTCACGGTCACGGAGGGACCCCGAAGGGCGGACCGCCCGAGGCCCCGGACCCGGGCACCGGGGACGCGCCCGCGGAGGAGGGCCCGGCCGCGGTCCTTTCCGCCGTACGGGCACCGGAGATCGGCTACCACCCGACCCGGAGACCGGCGGTCCGGCGCGGACCCGCGGACCCCGTGAAGGCGCTCATGCACCGGCACCGGGACCTCTGCGAGCGCGCCGTCGACCCCCTGGAGATCGCCGCCGGTCTGGAGGCGCACGGGCTCACCGACAGGACGGCCGCGCGCTACCGGCACCGTGACGTCTTCTCACTGGCGGAGGAGCTCTACGCCCGCGCCCCCGGCGTGAACGGGCGGGCACCCCGCGCCGCCGTGACAAAGCCGGACACCGGCAGGGACGTGCGGGCCGGCTGGACGCTCGCGGCGCTGCTGCCCGGCGCCGCCTGCCTCGCGACCGCCGGGGTGCTCAGACTCACCGAGGAGGTGCTCGGCGGAGAGGCCCGGTTCGCGGTGACCGCCGTCGGAACCCTGCTCGTGGTCCTCGGACTCCGGCTCGCCCTGCGCGACGGCCCGCTGCGCGTCGCCGACCCCGCCGGGGGCGTCACGCCGTACGTCTGCTGGCTCCTCGGCTACGTCGTGTACGGCGACGACCTGCTCACCCAGGTCGTCAGCGGGGGTCCCGACGGTCACTGGACCGCCGCGCCCGCCCCGCTGCTCGGGCTCGTGCCGGCCCTGGCCCCCGCGGCCTGGTGCGCCCACCTGTTCGCCGTCCACGCGCGCCGCAGACTCGCCGCGTCCCACGGTCTGTCCGACTTCGGCTCCGGCGTACGTCCCCTGCTCCTCGGTGTCGTCGCGCTCTTCCTCTGTGCGCTGACCGCGCTGCTCCTCCTCGCCGACCTCGGCCACCCCGGGCAGGGCGGAAGCCTCCTGGGCCCGGCCGCCCTCGGCGCCCTGCTCTTCCTGGCCCGCCTGCTGGCCGTACACGGCTTCCCGGAACCGGCCGCCACCGGACTCGCCGCCGCCTGCGCCGTCGAAGTGGCGGCCCCCTTCCTGGTCCTCGCCGGGCGGCTGCCCGGCCTGGGCCTCCTCGCCCGTCCCGTCGACGCCGTCGTCATGGCGGCAGGCCCCGGCGGCGTGGCCGTCCTCGCCTGCGGCGTCGCCGCCGGGGGGCTGCTGCTCCACGCATCGGTCACCCTTACCCGGGCATCCGCCCACGCCTCGGCCTAGCCGGGCTTGCCCCACCCCCGCGGAGCCGACGCCGCGGGTCTCCCGTACCGCACACACCTTCCTCAAGGAGACACCGGACATGACCCCCCAATCCCCCGCACCGGCAGCCCGCCGTCGGCACCGAGGGAGCGCGCGATGAGGGTTCTGCTGCTCGGAGCCAACGGATTCCTCGGCCGCTTCGTCGCCGACCGCCTGCTCGCCGACCCCGCCGTGCACCTCACGGCGCTCGGTCGCGGCGACGACGCCGACGTCCGCTTCGACCTCGCGGGCGGCAGCCCGGGAGCGCTCACCCGCTTCCTGGACGCCGTCCACCCCGGTGTCGTCGTCAACTGCGCGGGCGCCACCCGCGGTGGTGCCCGCGACCTGACCCGCCACAACACGGTCGCCGTGGCCACCGTCTGCGAGGCCATGCGCCGGAGCGGCTGCAGCCCACGGCTCGTCCAGGTCGGCTGCGCCTCCGAATACGGGCCCTCGCAGCCCGGCTCCTCCACCGCCGAGGACGCGGTGCCCCGGCCGGGAGGCCCGTACGGCGTCAGCAAGCTCGCGGCGACCGAGCTCGTCCTCGGGTCCGGTCTGGACGCGGTCGTGCTGCGGGTCTTCTCGCCGGTGGGGCCGGGCACCCCGGCCGGATCCCCGCTCGGCAGGCTGGCCGAGACCATGCGCCGGGCCATGCAGACCGGCGACCCCGAGCTCAAGCTCAGCGGCCTCGGGGTGCAGCGCGACTTCGTCGACGTGCGCGACGTGGCGCGCGCCGTCCACGCTGCCTCGCTCTCCGCCGCGCAGGGCGTCGTCAACATCGGCACCGGCAGGGCCGTACGGCTGCGTGACGCCGCGGTGGTCCTCGCCAGGGTCGCCGGATACGCGGGCGCACTCCACGAACTCGACACGCCCCCCGGACGGCTCCCCATCGGCGCCCCCCGGGTCTCCGCCGAATCGGCGGCGGAGCACCTCGTGGCGACCCCGTCCCCCTACCCCGACGGCTGCGGGGCCTGGCAGCAGGCCGACGTGCGCACCGCCAGGGACCGGCTCGGCTGGCGTCCCCGCATCAACCTGGAGGAGTCCCTCGCGGACATCTGGATGGAGGCGGCGTGCCGTATCTGACCAGCACCGCCTCCACCCTGCGGACCGGGGGCGCCGAACAGCTCGGCGTGGGCGTGCCCGGTTACGCCCACCCGCTGCTCGCGCCCGCCGAATGGGCCGGACTCAACCGGCCCGGCACGCCGCTGCACTGGGCCGTCCTCAACGTCGACGACGGGCCGGGCGCCCGCCCCGACCCGCACTGTCTGGAGGCCGCCGGCCGGCTGCGCAACGCCCGCGAGCGTGCTCTGCACGGGGAGGCCCCCGAGGACACCGTCCGCGCCTCCGGCGGCAGACTGCTGGGCCACATCGACCTGGCCTACGGCGGCCGTCCCTTCGGCGAACTGGTGGCCGACGCCCGGTCCTACCTCGACTGGTACCGCGTCGGCGGCTTCTACCTGGACCACTGCCCGGCCGGACGCGACGGGCTCCCGGCGGCCCGCCGGCTGACCAGCACCCTCTACGCGCTGCTGGCCGACAGCGACAGCGCGGACCGGGAGGGCGGGCGGCTGGTCCTGGGCCACGGCACCCACCCGCACCCGGGCTATGCCGAGGCCGCCGACCAGCTGGTCACCTTCCGGGGGCACTGGACGGACTACCGCTGGTCGCAGGTGGCCGAGTGGACGGCGGCGTACGAACCGGGACGCTTCGCGCACTTCGTCCACGGGGTCCCGCGCACCCACCTGGAGGAGGCCATGCGCATCGCCCGCTGGCAGGGCGCGGGCACGATCTTCTTCACGGACCGGGACGGTACGAACGGGCAAACCGACCCATTCGCGGCACTGCCCGGCTACTGGGACGAATTCGTCTCGCGGATCGGACCCGGTATCTCGGAATGAGGAGCGGCGTGGCAGTGTTACGGGAGAACAACCGTACGTAGATGAAGTACGTAGAAACCGACCACCTGCATTGTTGAGGTTCCTGTGTCGCTGCCACCCCTGGTCGAGCCGGCTGCCGAGCTCACCGTCGATGAGGTCCGCAGGTACTCCCGCCACCTGATCATCCCGGATGTCGGGATGGACGGTCAGAAGCGGCTGAAGAACGCGAAGGTGCTCTGTGTCGGCGCCGGCGGCCTCGGCTCGCCGGCCCTGATGTACATGGCCGCGGCCGGCGTCGGCACGCTCGGCATCGTCGAGTTCGACGAGGTCGACGAGTCGAACCTGCAGCGCCAGGTCATCCACAGCCAGGCCGACATCGGCAAGTCCAAGGCCCTGTCGGCCAAGGAGACCGTGCAGGGGATCAACCCCCTGGTGAACGTGGTCCTTCACGAGGAGCGGCTCGAAGCCGACAACGTGATGGACATCTTCGCCCAGTACGACCTGATCGTGGACGGCACGGACAACTTCGCCACCCGCTATCTCGTCAACGACGCCGCGGTCCTGCTGAACAAGCCGTATGTCTGGGGCTCGATCTACCGGTTCGACGGCCAGGCGTCCGTCTTCTGGTCCGAGCACGGTCCCTGCTACCGCTGCCTCTACCCGGAGCCGCCGCCCCCCGGCATGGTTCCGTCCTGCGCCGAGGGCGGTGTCCTGGGTGTGCTCTGCGCGTCCATCGGCTCCATCCAGGTCAACGAGGCCATCAAGCTGCTCGCCGGTATCGGTGACCCGCTGGTCGGCCGTCTGATGATCTACGACGCGCTGGAGATGCAGTACCGCCAGGTCAAGGTCCGCAAGGACCCCGACTGCGCGGTCTGCGGCGAGAACCCCACCGTCACCGAGCTCATCGACTACGAGGCCTTCTGCGGCGTCGTGTCCGAGGAGGCCCAGGAGGCGGCGGCCGGTTCCACGATCACTCCCAAGCAGCTCAAGGAGTGGATCGACGGCGACGAGAAGATCGAGATCATCGACGTCCGTGAGCCGAACGAGTACGAGATCGTCTCGATCCCGGGCTCCCGGCTGGTTCCGAAGAACGAGTTCCTGATGGGCTCCGCCCTCCAGGACCTCCCCCAGGACCGGCGCATCGTCCTGAACTGCAAGACGGGCGTCCGCAGCGCCGAGGTCCTCGCGGTCCTCAAGTCGGCGGGCTTCGCCGACGCGGTGCACGTCGGCGGCGGGGTCATCGGCTGGGTCCACCAGATCGAGCCCGAGAAGCCGGTCTACTAGACCTGCGGCACCACGTACGAAGGGGCCGGTTCCTCCGCGGAGCCGGCCCCTTCGCGTACCCGGACGTCAGGAGCAGGTACGTCCGTCGGCCGGGACCTCGCCCTTCAGGAAGTAGGCGTCGACGAGCGAGGTCACGCAGGCGCTCTCGCCGTACGAGCCGTGCCCCTCACCCTTGTTGGTCAGCATGACGCCGACCCCCTCGCCCAGCTCGTCCGCCATCCGGCGCGCACCTTCGTACGGCGTCGCCGGGTCGCCGGTCGTGCCGACGACGAGGATCGGAGCGGCGCCCGGGGCGCTCGCCTCCGGGGTGTCGTGCTCGCCCTCCACCGGCCACCCCGCGCACCAGCCTGCCGTGTCCCAGGCCAGGAACGGTCCGAAGACCGGCGACAGTTCCCGGAATTCGGGGAGCAGCGCCCGGGCCTCGGCCACCGTCGGCCGCGCCTTGGCGTCGGCGCAGGAGATCGCCCGCTGGGAATGGCTCCGGTTGTCGTAGTGCCCGTTCTCGTCCCGGCCGTTGTACGAATCGGCCAGCGCGAGCAGGCGGTCGCCCCTGCCCGTCTTCTCGGCCTCGTGGAGGGCGGCCGTCAGAGTGGGCCAGCCGCTCTTCGAGTAGAGGGGACTCACGATGCCGGTCACGGCGAGCGATTCGTTGAGCTCACGCCCGGAGGCGGTGGGCAGCGGGTCCCGGTCCATCCGCTCCAGCAGTGCCGCTATCCGGCGGGTGCCCGCCGCCGGGTCCTGGCCGCGGTCCTTCAGGTAGTTCTCCAGCGCCCGCTGGAAGCCCGTCGTCTGGTTGCGGGCGTGGCCCACCGAGTCCGCCGTCGGGTCGACCACGGCGTCCAGCACGACCCTTCCCACGGACTTCGGGAAGAGGTGCGCGTAGGTCCCGCCGAGCTCCGTACCGTACGAGATGCCGAAGTACGACAGCTTCCGGTCGCCGAGCGCCCGGCGGATCTCCTCCATGTCCCGGGCGGCGTTCGCCGTGCCGACGTGGGGGAGTACCGCGCCGGAGAGACGCTCACAGCCGGCGCCGAAGTCGGTGCCGTCCGCGATGAACGCCGCCTCCTCAGCCGTCGTGTCGGGGGTCATGTCGACCTCCCGGTGGGCCTTCTCCTGCTCCTCGTCGCCGCGGCAGCGGACCCCCGAACTGGCCGCGACCCCGCGCGGGTCGAAGCCCACCAGGTCGTAGCGGGTGTTGAGCTCCTCGTACGAAGCGGCTGCGCGCGGCAGGATGCCGACCCCCGAACCCCCGGGACCGCCGAAGTTGAAGAGCATCGAACCGAGCCGCGCGTCCTTCTTCGTGGCCGGCTTCCGGATCAGCGCGATGCCGATTCTCTCCCCGTCCGGCTTCGCGTGGTCCAGCGGTACGTCGACGGTGGCGCACCGCCAGCCCGGGCCGGGGGCGGTGCCGCCCTCCGGCGCGTCGCAGCGCTTCCAGTCGGTGGACGCCAGGGGCGAGGCCGGCCCTTCCTGGGATGTCCGCCGTGACGAGTCCTTCGACGACTGCGGCGGAGCCGGAGTGCCGTCGCACCCCGCCAGGACTGCCGTGACCAGCAGGACCGCTCCGGCCTGCACCGCACCCCCGCGGGCGCGTCCACGTGCGCGCATGTGTGCGCTCCCCTCCCTGCCCCGAGGCTGCCGCCGGGGCGGCCCGGGCACTGTTTCCCGGCCGTGCAACGAGTGGTCACCCGCAGACCGTTCCCGACTTCGGGACCTTCCCTTCGAGGAGGTAGCCGTCCACGGCCTTCTGCACGCAGGTGCTGCCGCCGTTGTACGCCCCGTGGCCCTCGCCCTTGTACGTGAGCTCGATCCCGACTCCCTTGCCGAGCTCGGCGGCCATCGCCTTCGCGCCCGCGTACGGGGTCGCCGGGTCCCCGGTGTTGCCGATGACCAGGATCGGGGCCGAACCGGGCGCGCTGACGTCCGGGGTGTCCCGGGCGCCCGCGACGGGCCAGCCGGTGCACGACATCAGTCCCCATCCCAGGTACTCGCCGAAGACGGGGGAGGCCTCGCGGAACCGCGGGAGGGCCTTCCTGGTCTGTTCCAGGGTGAAGCGCTGCTTGGAGTCCGCGCAGTTGACGGCGGCGTTCGCGGCGTTCGAGTTGTCGTAGTGCCCGTCCTCGGAACGGCCGTTCAGCGAGTCGGCGAGCGCCAGCAGCAGCCCCCCGTTGCCGCCGTCCGCCTCGTCGAGGCCCTGTTCGAGCAGCGGCCAGGTCTCCTTGGAGTAGAGGGCCGAGGCGATGCCGGTGGTGGCCTGGGTCTGCGTCAGCTCACGTTCACCGAGTCCCGGGACCGGCTTCTCGTCCAGCTGGGCGAGGAGATCGGCGATCCCGGCCTGGACCTCCTGCGCGGTGGTCCCCGGGAGCTTGCAGTCGTCGCGTTCCGCGCAGTCGGCCGTGAAGTTGTCCAGGGCGAGCTGGAAGCCCTCGGCCTGTCCGAGCGAGGACTTCAGGGTGTCCTCCGTCGGGTCGACGACCGCGTCCAGGACGGCCCGTCCGACGTTCTTCGGGTACAGGTGGGCGTACACCCCGCCCAGCTCGGTGCCGTACGAGATCCCGAAGTAGTGCAGCTTGTCGTCGCCCAGCACCTGACGCAGCAGATCCATGTCCCGGGCCGCGTTCGTGGTGCCGACGTAGGGCAGTTCGTCCCCGGAGTTCTCCTCGCAGTCCGCGATGTAGGACTTCTGGTCCTCGACGAACGCCTTCTCCTCCCCGGCGTCGTCCGGTGTGCCGTCCAGCTCGTAGCGGGCGTCCAGGGTCCGGTCGTCCGAGCACTCGATGCCCTCGCTGCGGCCTACCCCGCGCGGGTCGAAGCTGACCAGGTCGTAGCGGGTGCGGAGCGTGTCGTAGTCGCTGCCGAAGGACGGCAGTGTGGCGACCCCGGAGGCGCCCGGGCCGCCGAAGTTGAAGATCAGCGAACCGATCCGCCGGTCCTTGTTCCTGGCGGCGGCGCGGATCAGGGCCAGCTCGATGGTCCGGCCGCCGGGATCGGCGTAGTCGAGGGGGGCGTCCATGAAGGAGCACTCCCAGGACGCCCCGCCCGGCAGGGGCGAGGGGGACGTGCCGCTGCCCTGGGCCTGGTTGGGGGCGGGACAGGGCTTCCAGTCGAGCTTCTGGGAGGACAGTTCCTCCGCCGTCGCGGTCGGGGCGGCCGTCGACGCGGACGACGGCGTCGACCTGTCCGCACCTCCGTCGCCACCGTCGTCCGAACACGCGGCCAGCGGGAGCAGCACGGTGGCGGTGGCGGCGAGGGCGGCGGCACGCAGAGCGGGGGAGGTCCTCATGGACCCATCGTGCGGCGGGCCGCGGGGGACCGCGCGGGGCGTCGTCCATGCGAGTGGTACGCCCCGCGCGTATGTTCTAGAGCTCGCCCTTGCGGGTCAGTAGGTTGAAGCAGATCCAGCCGGGGAGCACGGGGAGCCAGAGCGTCATCACGCGGTAGAGCAGCACGGACGGCACGGCGGCCTCCGACGGCAGGCCCACCGCGATCAGACCCAGGGTCAGCGCACCGTCGACCGCGCCGATGCCACCCGGGGTGGGGGCCGCGGACCCGAGGGCGTTGCCCGCGAGGAAGACGACCGCGATGCTGGCGTAGCTGAGCTCGGGGACGCCCGGACCGCTGAAGGCGCGGATCGACGCGTCGAGGCACATGACGAACAGCCCGGTCAGCAGCAGCATGCCGCCGATGCCGGTGACCAGCTTCTGCGGACGCTGGACCACGTCGAGCATGCGGGGCACCACGCCGGCGAACAGCGACCGCACCCGGGTGACGACGAACTTCCGCAGGAACGGGATCGCGGTCACCACCAGCACGAGAACGGCGACCGTGAGCAGGCCCGCGATGACGGTCCTCGACGGGGTGAGCGAGTCCGGGGTCTTCTCCGTGCCGGTCAGATACCCGAACAGGGCAAGCAGCAGGATGTGGCAGCCGAGACCGAACAGCTGGGACGCGCCCACGCTCGCGACGGCCAGCCCCGGGCGCACCCCGGCGCGTTGCAGGAAGCGTGTGTTCAGCGCCACGCCGCCGATCGCCGCAGGGGCCACGATCTTCACGAACGACCCGGCGACCTGCGCCAGCACGGTCTTCCCGAACGCCACCCGCTCGGGCACGAAGCCGAGGAGGCTCATGGCCGCGGCGACGTAGCTCAGGGCCGAGAAGCCCATCGCCGCCGCCACCCAGCCCCACTCCGCCTGCTCCACGACCGTGCTGAAGTCGGCCCTGGTGATCTGGGAGATCAGGTAGTAGGCGGCGATCGCACCCGCGATGAAGCTCAGGAGGGTGCGCGGTTTGATGCGCTCCAGGCGGACCGGCTCGACCGGCGCCTGCGGCCTGATCAGCAGCACCTGGCGGCGGATCTGGGCCAGCATGTCCTCCTCGCGGGCACCTTCCATCGCATCGTCGATCGCCCGCTTCTCGGCCTGCTTCTCCGTGCGCAGGGACTTGCGGGCGGCCTTGCGGTCGTTGGAAGCCGCCGCGTCGTGCTCCTCGGCCTTCGCCTCCTTGGCCGCCTGCGAGGCCTCCAGCACCGCCTCGCGCTCGCGCTGCGAACGCTCCCGGGCGAGTCTGCGGAGCGTCGCCCGGGTGGGGCGGCTCAGCGCGATCGGCTGGAGCAGCGGCAGGCAGTCGGCGACGGCGTCCGGCCCGAGCACGGCGAGCGCCCCGGCGACGGCCCGTTCGGCGCCCACCCGCAGGCCCGTGGTGGTGAGCAGCTGGGCGACGTCCATGCGGAGGATCAGGTCGCCGGCCGCGATCTCGCCGCCCCGCAGGTCCGTGACGAACACCGTGCCGGAACGATCCACCAGGATGGCGTCGCCGGTGAGCCTGCGGTGCGCGATCCGCCGCGACTGGAGCGCCTGCACCTGGCGCCAGGCGCCGCGCACCAGGTCGTCGGTGATCTCCTCGTCCTCCATCGCGTCCAGCGAGCGACCTCCGATGTGCTCGTACACGAGCATCACGGCGTCGGGTCCGAGCTCGGACGTGGCGATCAGCTTGGGCGCGTTGGCCCCGGCGGCGATCGCCGCGTACGCGAGGAGCGCCTCCTGCTCCAGGGCCTGGCGCAGCGACTGGATGGAGCGGCGCTGGGTGATGGTGCGCAGGGTGAGCCTGCGCCAGACCCGGTAGAAGAAGCCCTGGGCCTGCTGTTCGCGGTCGACGACCGTCACGTCCAGCGGTGGCCCGTCCTCCAGGGTGACCAGATAGCGGCGTCCCTGGTCGCTCTGGTCGGTGTTGTCGGCGGCGTCCTCGGTGCGCATCGCGGCGACCGGCCGGAAGCCGACGTGGCGCAGACCTGCCATCAGGTGCTGGCCGGTCGGGCGGACGTTCGGCGAGCCGACCGCGTACAGCGTGCCGTAGGCCACGGTCCAGCCGATCAGCACGGTGAGGACGATCGAGAACGGTGTGGTGTAACCACCGACCAGCATCGCGAAGGCGTCGAGGAGCAGCACCACCCACAGCACGACCCGCCAGCGCGGTCTGCGGGCCATCCCGACCGCCGTCATGTAGGCGATGACGGGCGCGAGGTATCCGTGCACGGGATCGGTGAGCGCGTCCCCCGGCTGGAGCTGGGTCAGCGCCTCCCTGATCGTCCCCGGCGCGGACCGGGCGACCCAGAGATCGGTGGCCAGGGTCACCCCGTGGGCCAGCACGGCCGCCAGCACCCCGTCCGCGATCCGCAGCCCGTCGCGCTTCACCAGGCGCTCGATCGCGAAGGCGACCGGCACGAGGAGCACGGCGATGCTGGACACCAGGCCCGCCAGCTTGATCAGCAGATCGGGGGCCTGGTCGGTGCCCTTGGAGATGTCGTTCTCGAGGCCCGTGGTGGTCCCCTGGGCGAAGGCGGCGATCGAGAACAGCAGGGCGATCGCGAGGACGCCGATCAGGAGCCGCAGCAGATCCGATGGGCGGTGGACCCGTGCCGGAAGGAGCGGTTCGTCGCCCGAGACCCGGTCGTTCAGGGCCGCGTCGGCCGACGCGAGGGTCGAGCCCGAGAGGGGCTCCGGCGAGGACCCGTGTGCCTCCTCGGTGCCGGGGGCGTCAGGGGTCACGGCATCAGGGGCGTCCGCACCGGGGGCGTCGGACGCCTCCGGGCGCGCCTCGGCATCAGAGGCGCCCGCCTTCGATGGCTGCACGCCCTGCTCCTTAACCTCTGGATCCTCTGACGAATCTTCGTGTTCCCGTATCACCGGCACCGCCCGCACGATGGTGGCACGGCCTGCAGACAGAGGGGGGCATCAGGGTGCATTGCGCGGGCGCGAAGGGCAACATACGCTGCTGCGCCCGCGGGTGCACGGTGTGTGACCAGGACGACACCGAGCACAGCCGGTTGTCGGTGGCGTACGGCAGGATGGGACGGATGAGCGAAAACCGGACGAGCGGCTCTCCGGCCGGGGCGGCGCCCCCGAGCCCCGGGCCCGCCGAGCTGCCCGTCTACGCCGAGCGGGTCCTGGACGTGGCGGACCTGATCCCGCCGGGCCGCGTCATGACGTACGGCGACGTCGCGGAGTGGCTCGGCGACGGCGGGCCGAGGCAGGTCGGCCGCGTGATGGCCCTGTACGGCTCCGCCGTGCCCTGGTGGCGCGTGGTGCGCGCCGACGGAGCCCTGCTGCCGGGCCATGAGATACGGGCCCTCGGCCACTACCGCGAGGAGGGCACACCGCTGCGCGCTGCCCCGCGCGACGCGGACGGGCACGTTCCGCGCCTCGACATGAAGCGCGCCAGATGGGACGGCGTGACCGGTGGTCCGGGCGACGAAACTCACAACTGACAGCTTCCGCCATCGTGCGCCGCCAGGACAGGCGCCGGGCCGGTGAACGGGACGTACCGGCGCGCCGGTCGCCGGGTGTGACGGAGTACGCCGCCCACCGTCCGATGTCCGCATCGCCGCTGGCGTAGCGTCGTCCACACGCGGCATGCTCCGTACCCCGTTCCCTCCGTCACGACCGGGCCCGTCCGCACCGGACCCCGCCACCGCCCGTACCGGGCGGGCTCCACGACCAGCAGCCGTCTCACCCGGGCCGTCACCCCATGGCCCGCCACCGCACAGACCGAGCACTCCCACCAGGACCGGCGACCCACGTGAGCTCCTCCTCCACCACCCGGAACAGCCCGCACCGTCAGACACGGCGGCGGGTTCCGGGCGCGTACCGGCTGGTGCGCACACCACCTGGCTCGGTGGACCCTCCTCTCCTGGACGCACCGCAGCGCGCGGTGGTTGACCACCGGGACGGCCCGCTGCTGGTCCTCGCCGGCCCCGGTACGGGCAAGACCACGACGCTGGTCGAGGCGGTCGCGCAGCGCGTGGCCCGGGGCACCGACCCCGCCCGCATCCTCGTCCTCACCTTCAGCCGCAAGGCGGCGGTCGAACTGCGCGACAGGATGGCGGCCCGGCTCGGCGGCACCCGGGGCCCGCAGGCCACCACCTTCCACTCGTACTGCTACGCCCTGGTCCGTGCCCACCAGGACGCCGACCTCTTCGCCGAACCGCTGCGCCTGCTCTCCGGACCCGAGCAGGACGTCACCGTCCGTGAACTCCTGGCCGGCCAGCTCGGCCTCGAACGGACAGGGCTGGCCCATGTCCGCTGGCCCGACGAGCTGCGCGCCTGCCTGACCACCCGGGGCTTCGCGGACGAGGTGCGCGCGGTGCTGGCCCGCAGCCGCGAGCTGGGCCTCGGCCCGGACGCCCTGGCCGCGTTCGCCCGCCGTACGGGCCGCCCGGACTGGAGCGCCGCCGCCCAGTTCCTCGCCGAGTACCTGGACGTCCTCGACGCCCAGGGCGTCCTCGACTACGCGGAACTGGTCCACCGGGCGGTCCTCCTCGCCGAGCGCCCCGAGGTGGCGGCGGAACTGGCCCGGAACTACGACGCCGTACTCGTCGACGAGTACCAGGACACGGACCCCGCCCAGGTACGGCTGCTGCACGCCCTGGCGGGCAACCCTCGAAGCGCCGCGCCGGGCAGCGGCGGCGGCCGCACGCTCATCGCGTTCGGCGACCCCGACCAGTCGATCTACACCTTCCGGGGCGCCGATGTGAACGGCATCCTCGACTTCCCCGACACCTTCCGCCGTGCCGACGGCGCTCCCGCCCCCGTCGGGGTCCTCACGACCTCGCGCCGCTCCGGCGCACGGCTGCTCGAGGCCACGCGGCTGCTCACCCGCCGGATGCCGCTCACCCGCCTGCCCTCGGACACGGTCCGCGCCCACCGTGAGCTGTCGGCCGTGCGCGGAGGCGGGCAGGCCGAGACGTACACCTATCCGACCCCCTCCACCGAGCTGGACAACATCGCCGACCTGCTCCGGCGCGCGCACCTGGAGGACGGCGTGCCCTGGAGGGACATGGCGGTCCTCGTGCGCTCCGGCGGCCGTTCGATCCCGGCCGTGCGCCGGGCGCTCACCTCGGCCGGCGTCCCTCTGGAGATCGACGGCGACGATCTCCCGCTGCGTCACGAACCGGCGGTCGCCCCGCTCCTGACCGCCCTGCGCACCGTCGCCACGGCGGCGCTGCGTCCCGCCGCGCCGGAGGACGAGCCGGAACACCGGCCGGAGGACGAGCCGGAGGAGGGGGAGGAGTCCGGCGACCCTGAGTTGACCGGCGATCCCGTATCGACCGGTGGTACGGAGGAGACCGAGACCGGCGCCCCTGAGTTGACCGGCGATCCCGTATCGACCGGTGGTACGGAGGACCGCGCCGCCGGCGGGAGCGGCAGCGCGGCATCCGGTCTGCTGGACACCGAGACCGCCCTCGCCCTCCTCACCTCACCCCTCGGGTCCATGGACGCAGCAGACCTGCGCCGTCTCGGCCGGGCCCTGCGTGACGAGGAGCGGGCCGCCGGGAACCGCGTACCGCCGCCGTCCGGGGATCTGCTGGCCCGGGCACTGGCCGAGCCCGAGCGCCTGGTCACGCACGACCCGGCGTACGCCCGCGGAGCCCAGCGCCTCGGTGCGCTCCTGCGCAGGACCCGTGAGCTCCTGGAGGGCGGCGGCACCGCCGAGGAGGCCCTGTGGATCCTCTGGAACGGCACCCCCTGGCCCGGCCGGCTGGAGCGGGCGGCACTGCGCGGCGGCGCGGGCGGCCGGAACGCCGACCGTGACCTCGACGCCGTATGCGCCCTCTTCGACACCGCGGCGCGGGCCGAGGAGCGCACCGGTGGCCGTGGCGCGCTCAACTTCCTGGAGGAGGTCGACGCCCAGGACATCGCCGCCGACACCCTGTCCCGGCGCGCCGTACGCCCCGACGCCGTACGGCTGATGACCGCACACCGGTCCAAGGGCCTGGAGTGGCGCCTGGTGGTCGTCGCCGGGGTGCAGGAGGGGCTCTGGCCCGACCTGCGCCGCCGGGGATCGCTCCTCGAGGCGGACCGCATCGGGCGCGACGGTCTGGCGGAACCGCTCACCCCGGGGGCGCTCCTGGCCGAGGAACGCCGCCTGTTCTACGTGGCCGCGACCCGGGCCCGTGAACGCCTGATCGTCACCGCCGTCAAGGCTCCCGCCGACGACGGCGACCAGCCCTCCCGCTTCCTGACCGAACTCGGGGTCGAGCCACGTGACGTCACCGGCCGCCCCCGACGCCCGCTCGCGGTCGCCGCGCTCGTCGCCGAGCTCCGGGCCACGACGGTCGACCCCGCGGCCTCGGACGCCCTGCGCGACGCGGCCGCCCGCCGGCTCGCCCGGCTCGCGGCGCTCACCGACGACGAGGGGCAGCCGCTCGTGCCGGCGGCCCACCCGCACCGCTGGTGGGGACTGAACGAACCGACCCGCTCCGAGGTCCCGCTGCGTGACCGGGACCGCCCCGTCGCCCTCTCCGGCAGCGCTCTCGACCAGCTCGCCAACACCTGCGCCCTCCAGTGGTTCCTGGGCCGCGAGGTGAAGGCCGACGCCCCGGCGACGGCGGCCCAGGGCTTCGGCAACGTGGTCCACGTCCTCGCCGACGAGGTGGCCTCCGGACGCACCGCCGCCGACCTGGACGTCCTGATGGAACGCCTGGAATCCGTGTGGGACGGGCTGGTCTTCGACGCCCCCTGGAAGTCGCAGCAGGAGAAGGGCCAGGCGCGCGCCGCCCTGGAACGCTTCCTGCGCTGGCACGTCATGGACCGCGGGGGCCGCACCCCCACCGCCAGCGAGCACGACTTCGACGTGACCCTCGAAGCGGGCGAGTACGCGGTCCGTATCCGGGGCTCCATGGACCGGGTCGAACAGGACACCGAGGGCCGGGCCTACGTGGTCGACTTCAAGACCGGGAAGGGGGCGCCGACCAGGGACGAGGTGGCTTCCCACCCCCAGCTCGCCGTCTACCAGCTGGCGGTCAGGGAAGGCGCCGTGGACGAGGTCTTCGACGGTCGCCGGCCCGGTCCCGGCGGCGCGGAACTGGTCCAGCTGCGCCAGCCCGCCCCGAAGAAGGAGGGCGGCGACACACTCCCCAAGGTGCAGGCGCAGGAGCCGCTCTCCGGGGAGTGGGTCTCCGACCTGCTGGCCACGGCGGCCGGCCGGGTCCTGGACGAGCGGTTCACCCCCACGACCGGCCAGCACTGCACCCACTGCACCTTCAAGGCGTCGTGCAGCGCACAGCCCGAAGGCCGTCAGATCATCGACTGACCGGCCTGGCCGCATCCGGGCGGGACGGCGTTGTCGGTGCGTCCGGCTAGCCTTTCCGGAGTGTCCTCCCCCCTCACCGATCCCGAGCAGCTCAAGGAGCTCCTCGGGATTCCCTTCACCCCGGAGCAGACGGCCTGCATCATCGCGCCGCCCGCCCCGCAGGTGATCGTGGCCGGAGCCGGCTCGGGGAAGACCACGGTGATGGCCGCCCGGGTGGTCTGGCTGGTCGGGACCGGCCAGGTCGCCCCGGAGCAGGTCCTCGGCCTCACCTTCACGAACAAGGCGGCCGGCGAGCTCGCCGAGCGGGTCCGCAAGGCCCTCGTCGCGGCCGGGGTCACCGACCCCGACGTCATCGACCCGGACAACCCCCCGGGCGAGCCCAGCATCTCCACCTACCACGCCTTCGCCGGCCGGCTCCTCACCGACCACGGCCTGCGGATCGGCCTCGAACCCACCACCCGGCTCCTCGCCGACGCCACCCGCTACCAGCTCGCCGCCCGGGTCCTGCGCGAGGCACCCGGCCCCTACCCGTCGCTGACCAGGTCCTTCCCCACCCTCGTCAGCGACCTGCTGGCCCTGGACGCCGAGCTCGCCGAACACCTCGTACGCCCCGAGGATCTCGTCGAGCACGACACCGGGCTCCTCCGGACCCTGGAGACGGCCCGGCTGACCAACGCGGAACTGCGCAAGATCCCCGAGACCGCCGGGGCCCGCCGCGAACTCCTCGAACTGACCCGGCGCTACCGGGCGGCCAAGCGCAGCCGCGACCTCCTCGACTTCGGCGACCAGATCGCCCTCTCCGCCGAGCTCGCCCTCACCCGGCCCGAGGTCGGCTCCATCCTGCGCGAGGAGTACCGGGTGGTCCTGCTCGACGAGTACCAGGACACCTCCGTGGCCCAGCGGCTGCTGCTGGCCGCACTCTTCGGCGGAGGAGGCGGGAGCGGCACGGCGGGCCACGCCGTCACCGCGGTCGGCGACCCCTGCCAGGCGATCTACGGCTGGCGCGGAGCCTCCGTGGCCAACCTCGACGACTTCCCGCACCACTTCCCGCACGCCGACGGCACCCCGGCCACCCGCTACTCCCTCAGCGAGAACCGCCGCAGCGGAGGCCGGCTCCTCCACCTCGCCAACGGTCTCGCCGAACCCCTGCGCGCCATGCACGAAGGGGTCGAGGCACTGCGCCCCGCTCCCGGAGCCGAGCGGGACGGCACGGTCCGGTGCGCCCTGCTGCGCACCCACGCCGAAGAGATCGAATGGCTCGGCGACTCGCTCGCCCACCTCGTACGGACCGGTACGGCACCCGGGGAGATCGCCGTCCTGTGCCGTACCGCGGGGGACTTCCCCCTCATCCAGGCCGCGCTCGTCGCCCGGGACGTCCCGGTCGAGGTCGTCGGCCTGTCCGGCCTGTTGCACCTCCCCGAGATCGCCGACCTCGTCGCCGTCTGCGAGGTCCTGCAGGACCCCGGGGCCAACGCCTCCCTGGTCCGGCTGCTCACCGGCCCCCGCTGGCGCATCGGACCGCGCGACCTCGCCCTCCTCGGACGCCGCGCCCGTCTCCTCGTCCACCGTTCCGTCCCCGGTGACGACGACGCCGACCCGGACCAGCGGCTGGCCGAGGCCGTCGAGGGCATCGACCCGGCGGAGGTGATCTCGCTCGCGGACGCCCTCGACACCTTCCTGGAGTCCGGGGGCTCGGAGGACGACCAGCTGCCGTTCTCCGCCGAGGCCCGCGTCCGCTTCGCCCGTCTCGCCACCGAGCTCCGCGACCTTCGCCGTTCGCTGGCCGACCCCCTCATGGACGTACTGCACCGCGTCCTCGCGACCACCGGACTGGAGGTGGAGCTCTCCGCGTCGCCGCACGCCCTGGCCGCACGCCGCCGGGAGACCCTCGCCAACTTCCTGGACGTCGCGGCCGGTTTCGCCGCCGTGGACGGGAAGGCGACCCTGCTCGCCTTCCTCGGCTTCCTGCGCACCGCCGCGCAGTACGAGAAGGGCCTGGACAACGCCCTGCCCGGGGGCGAGAACACCGTGAAGGTCCTCACCGCCCACAAGTCCAAGGGCCTGGAGTGGGACGTCGTCGCCGTCCCCGGCCTCGTCGGCGGACAGTTCCCCAGCACCCGGTCCCGGGACTCGTGGACCTCCCAGCCCCAGGTCCTCCCGCACGCCCTGCGCGGCGACGCGGCCACGCTCCCCGCCCTGGACACCTTCGACGCCAAGGGCCTCAAGGCGTTCAAGGAGGAGATGACGGGCCACCAGCACACCGAGGAGCTCCGCCTCGGCTACGTCACCTTCACCCGCCCGCGCAGCCTGCTGCTCGGCTCCGGCCACTGGTGGGGCCCGTCCCAGAAGAAGCCCCGCGGCCCGTCCGTCTTCCTGGACGCGCTGTACGGACACTGCGCGGCCGGATACGGGGAGATCGAGGTCTGGGCGGACGAGCCCGAGGAGGACGAGGAGAACCCGGCGCTGCAGGAGACCGGCGCCGACCAGGCATGGCCCCTCCCGCTCGACGACGCCGCCATGACCCGCCGCCGCGCCGCCCGGGACACGGTACTGGCGCACCTGGAGGCCCTGGTCACCACGCCGGCGCCGGACCTGTACGACGCCGCGCACCCGGTTCCGCACTCCTCGCCGTACGAAGAGGAGCCCCCGTACGAAACGTCGTACGACGAGGAGCCCCCGTACGACGAGGAGCCCCCTGACGAGCCCCCCCACGACGAGGCCGACGCGCCGTACGCCGACCCGTTCCCGGACGGTGAGCCCTCACCCCCGGCCGCCCCGCACCATCCCGCCCCGCACGTCCCCGCCGCGCGCACGCCCGTGGACGCGGGCCTCACCCCTGAGGAGTCCCGCGCCCTCGCCTCCTGGGACCGGGACCTCGACGCCCTCGCGGGTGAGCTGCGCCGCGCCCGTGCCGCCGTGCGCGACGTCGTCGTACCGGCCACGCTGTCCGCCACGCAACTCCTGCACCTCGCCGACGACCCCGAAGGCTTCGCGCGGGAGCTCGCCCGCCCCATGCCGCGCCCCCCGCAGCCCGCCGCCCGCCGGGGAACCCGCTTCCACGCCTGGGTGGAGTCCCGCTTCGAGGAACTGCCGCTGCCCATGCTGGGCCCGGACGAACTCCCCGGGGGCGACGGGAGCGACGCGGAGATCGCCGACGAGCGCGACCTCGCCGAGCTCAAGGAGGCGTTCGAGCGCACGGCGTACGCCCGGCGCACTCCGTACCGTGTCGAGACGCCGTTCCAGATCACCCTCGGGGGCCGGGTGATCCGCGGCCGGATCGACGCGGTCTACCGCACGGGAGACACGTACGAGATCGTCGACTGGAAGACCGGCCGGCACGGCACGGCTGACCCGCTCCAGCTCGCCGTATACCGCCTGGCCTGGGCCGAACTGCACGGCCTGCCGCTGGACGCGGTCACCGCGACCTTCCTCTACGTACGCACCGGGGAGACGTCCCGCCCCACCGCGCTGCCCGGCCGGGAGGAGCTGGAGAAGCTCCTGCTGGACGAGCCACCTCCGCAGGGCCGATAGGCTCATGAGCATGAGCGACACCCCGGACAGCGCCGTCCGCACGTACACCGAGCAGCACCGCGCGGCCTTTCTCGACGACCTCGCCGAGTGGCTCCGCATCCCGTCGGTGTCCGCCCAGCCGGAGCACGACAAGGACGTACGGCGCAGCGCCGAGTGGCTGTCGCGGAAGCTCGCCGACACGGGGTTCCCGGTCACCGAGATCTGGGAGACGCCCGGCGCTCCCGCGGTGTTCGCGGAGTGGCCGTCGGAGGATCCGGACGCTCCCGTCGTCCTCGTCTACGGCCACCACGACGTGCAGCCCGCGGCCCGTGAGGACGGCTGGAGCAGCGACCCGTTCGAGCCGGTGATCCGCGACGGCAGGATGTACGGACGCGGCGCGGCCGACGACAAGGGCCAGGTGTTCTTCCACACACTCGGTGTCCGCTCCCACCTCGCCGCGACCGGCCGCACGACGCCCGCCGTCCACCTCAAGCTCCTCGTCGAGGGCGAGGAGGAGTCCGGTTCGCCGCACTTCCGCGCGCTGGCCGAGGAACGGGCCGCCCGCCTCGCGGCCGACGCCGTGATCGTCTCCGACACCGGCATGTGGGACGAGAACACCCCCACCGTCTGCACCGGCATGCGCGGCCTCGCGGAGTGCGAGATCGAGCTGTCCGGTCCCGGCCAGGACATCCACTCCGGGTCGTTCGGCGGCGCCGTACCCAACCCCGCGACCGCGATCGCACGCCTGGTCGCCGCCCTTCACGACACGGAGGGCAGGGTCGCGGTACCCGGCTTCTACGACGGGGTCGCCGAGCTCACCGACACCGAGCGGGCCCTCTTCGCCGAGCTGCCCTTCGACGAGGACACCTGGCTGCGCACGGCGGCCTCGCACGCCACCGCCGGCGAGGCCGGCTACTCCACCCTCGAGCGCGTATGGGCCCGCCCCACCGCCGAGGTCAACGGCATCGGCGGTGGGTACCAGGGAGCCGGCAGCAAGACCGTCATCCCCTCGTCCGCCATGGTGAAGCTGAGCTTCCGACTGGTCGCCGGCCAGGACCCGGAGAGGATCCAGGAAGCGGTCCGCACCTGGGCCGAGGCCCGGATCCCGGCCGGCGTCCGCCACCGGATCACCTTCTCGCCGGCCACGCGCCCCTGCCTGACACCCCTGGACCACCCCGCCCTCCAGGCGGTGGCGCGCGCCATGGGGCGGGCCTTCGGGACGAAGATCCTCTTCACCCGCGAGGGAGGCTCGGGGCCCGCAGCGGACCTGCAGGACGTGCTCGGCGCACCCGTCCTCTTCCTGGGGATCTCCGTACCGTCCGACGGCTGGCACGGCCCCGACGAGAAGGTCGAGCTCGACCTCCTCCTCAAGGGAGTGGAGACCGCCGCCCATCTGTGGGGCGAACTGGCCGACGCACTCCGCTGAATCTCTGAACGCCCGATCCACCCCCGGGGGAGTAGGAAGCACCTGTGAGCACCTTCGACAACGCCACCGCAGACCGCCCGATCGGTCTCACCGCGCCCAGCGGCATCGACCGCGCCGCGCACCACCGGCTCGACGAGGCCTGGCTCGCCGCGGCCTGGAGCCACCCGAGCACCAGAGTCTTCGTCGTCTCCGGGGGACAGGCGCTCATCGACGACACCCCCGACGGCGGCACCGAGCTCGTCATGACACCCGCCTTCGAGGCACCCGTCACCGAGACCCACCGCTACTTCCTCGGCACCGACGAGGAAGGCGTGCGGTACTTCGCGCTCCAGAAGGACTCCCTGCCGGGCCGCATGGACCAGTCCGCACGGCCCGCGGGTCTGCGGGAGGCAGGGTTGCTGCTCGGCCCGCGCGACGCCGGTCTGATGGTGCACGCGGTGGCCCTGGAGAACTGGCAGCGCCTGCACCGCTTCTGCTCACGCTGCGGCGAGCGGACCGTCATCGCGGCCGCCGGGCACATCCGCCGCTGTCAGGCGTGCGGGGCGGAGCACTATCCGCGCACCGACCCCGCGGTGATCATGCTGGTCACCGACGACCAGGACCGTGCCCTGCTGGGACGCCAGGTGCACTGGCCCGAGGGGCGCTTCTCGACCCTCGCCGGCTTCGTCGAACCGGGGGAGTCGATCGAGCAGTCCGTGGCCCGCGAGGTGTACGAGGAGGCGGGGGTCACCGTCGGCGAGGTCGAGTACATCGCCAGCCAGCCCTGGCCGTTCCCCTCCAGCCTCATGCTCGGCTTCATGGCACGCGCCGTCACCTCGGAGATCACCGTGGACGGCGAGGAGATCGAGGAGGCCCGCTGGTTCTCCCGCGAGGACCTGACGGCCGCCTTCGAATCCGGCGAGGTGCTGCCCCCGTTCGGCATCTCGATCGCGGCGCGTCTGATCGAGCTCTGGTACGGCAAGCCGCTCCCGAGGCCGGGCAACGCTGCCTGAGAGTCCGCCCAGGTGTGTGACGAGGGGCCCCCGTCTCGCGAGGGCTCAGGCACGGCCAACGCCACAAGGCTTTCCGGCCTTAGAGATCCGTTTGGGATCTCCATCGAATCACGCAGGGACTGATGGCCTT
>NZ_JBEXYB010000042.1:0-61558 GCF_040630715.1 Streptomyces sp. NPDC005752
ATGCGGAAGCTGGCGCAGTCGTACGCGTTGTCGGCCTCGCAGCTGGACGGCCTGGAGAAGCCGGCGTTCCCGCCGCCGCCGGGGGCGATCGTGCCTGAGCGGTCTGGTGGCATCGATGACGCCCAGACATGGGGGCCAGCTGGCGGCAAGGTAGCTGCAGAGGGCGAAGGCGCGGATCGCGGGGTGGCCACGCGCTCCGAGTTCTCGGAGGCAACGGGCTCCGGGAGCCAGGGCGCTCGGAGCGTTCAGGTGAACGTCCCTTCACACCTCTGGTGGCACCTGCCTCGTTCGGGGCAACGAAAACGGGCGTGCTACTGGACAGGCGACAGGTGGATTGCGGGGACCGTCAAGCCGTCGGCCTGGAGACCCCCGCCGCGATCAGGGCGGTGAGCGTCCGGACTACTTGATCGAAGATGAAGAGACCTGGAAGCAGAGTGGACGTCGCGCAGCGCCGCCCGTTATCGAATGATGGAACGACTTCGCATAGGGGCGCGAATGCTTGTCAGCAGTGTGCACAGGGGCTGGACAAGTGCCCTCTTTTCGGCGGCGCTTGGAACACTGTTGGTGGCTGCTACGGCAGGGACTGCTCAGGCGGAGTCGGTCCGCTCGGATCAGTGGCATCTCACAGCGATGAAGGCCGAGGAGATGTGGCGGAGCAGTACAGGAGCGGGTGTCACCGTTGCTGTGATCGACTCAGGGGTTGATGCGTCAAACCCTGATCTCCAAGGGCAGGTCCTCAAGGGAAGGGACTTCGCGTCGGGAGAGTCGGGTGATGAGCGCTCCGACTACGACGGTCACGGCACGGGCATGGCAGCTCTGATCGCGGGAACTGGTGATAGCCGTAGCGGAGATGGCGCGTTCGGGCTGGCCCCCGGGGTGAAGATTTTGCCTGTCAGAGTCCCTGACAAGGCGGCAAATCTTGCGGCAGACAATAAGCAGTTCAATGTCAAAGTATCTGCCGCGATTCGCTATGCCGTAGACCAAGGTGCGAAGGTCATCAACATCTCGTTGGCGGCAAGCGAGGATTCGCAAGAGCTGACCGACTCCGTTGAGTACGCCCTCGGTAGGGGGTCTCTCATCTTTGCGGGTGTCGGAAACGACGCAGAGAACGCCAATGGGGTCAAGTATCCAGCTGCGACACCGGGAGTGGTGGGTGTAGGGGCAATCGGTCAGAATCTCAAAAAGACGGACGAGTCGCAGTTCGGCCCTTATGTAGATCTTTCCGCGCCGGGTGAGGACATCATTCACGCCTGTCCGAGCGAAACGGGCTTGTGTAAGTCTCACGGTACGAGTGACGCAACAGCCCTGGCCTCCGCATCCGCCGCGCTCATCTGGTCCAAGTACCCGGACTGGACCAACAACCAGGTCCTTCGGGTTTTACTGAACACGGCTGGTGGACCGACGACCGGTGAGGAGCGTGCGGACGATATCGGGTACGGCATCGTCCGTCCCCGGATCGCGTTGAAGACCCCGGGCGACCCCGGACCTGCCGATGAGTACCCGCTTCCTGACCTTGCGGCGGCCGAGTCCCCGGCGCCCTCCGCGAAGCCGTCCGGGGCCGCGGGCGGTTCCGAGGAGAGCGACAAGCCGGCTGGCGCGGCGCCGACCTCCGACGGCAGCGGCAACATGACGCTGTGGATCGGCCTGAGCATCGGTGCGGCGGCCCTCATCGGCGCTGCAGTGGCAGTCATGGTCATCCGCTCCCGCCGTCGAAGCGCCACCCGCGCTGTCTCGCACCCGTACCAGCCGCCGCACGGCTATCAGCAGCAACCGCAGCCCCCGTACCCGTCGTACGGGCCCCCTCCCGGTGCTTCCGGATCCGGTGCACCGTACAGCGGCCCTCCAGGTCAAGGTCCCACCGTCTGAATCCGCAAGGGCGACAGCCCGTCAGGCTTCGTACCCGGAAAGCCTGAGGCCGCGACTGTCGGCGACGCGGAGGGCATCGGTCAAGCACTCCGCGAGCCGCTGACTTACGTAGAACAGCTCATCCGCCGTGGGGCGTTCGAGGCTTCGGATCATGGTGCGGGAGAGACGGAGGACCTCCCTTCCCGTGTCGAGTTGCGTAGCTTCGATGCTGTCCGTCAGGCGTGAAAGGTGGCTATGCGCGCCGTCGGTGACAAGGAGGGCCGGTTGTCCGTCCGCCCCGCACCAGGGCAGCAGTCGCGGGCGACTGGTCTGGGTCACGTCATAGCTCCTCAGTAGGTGGATGCCATCTCCCCGGGCCGTCACGCCCTTGCGGGGAACCTGCTACCTCGGTCTACCGCAGTCTACTGCGGTCGCGCGGTCTACCGCAGCTGTCTAGCGTCACCAGCATGAGTGAAGACCTTGATCGCACCCGCCCCCTGTGGGCCCAGGTGTCAGCGGTGATCGCTGCACGGATCAAGGAGGGTGGTTATTCCGTAGGCGGGAAAGTTCCGAGCGTCGTTGAGCTGTCGACGGAGTTCGGCATCGCTGCCTCGACGGCGCAGAAGGCGCTGACGCACCTCAAGCGGGAGGGGCTAATCCGTACCGAAGTCGGGCTGGGCTCGTTCGTCGCCGACAAGTCGGAGCCTGCGCCCTGAAGGTCGCGTAGGTCCGGGCTCGGCGTGTATGCGGCGCTTGGACGCCGGGACATTCGCGCGGACCGTGGGCCGCCATGCCGCGCCCGCAACCCGACCCCAAGCGCGTCGCGTCCCAGGCGGCTGCGTCAGCAGGCGCCCTCATCGACGGTGGCGGTCACGTCGTACTCGGGAATGGAGCTGCCGCTACCCCCGTCCGCTCCCGGGACGAAGACTCCGCCTTCCGCGGACTCCTCCTCCGTCACGTGCATGCAGACGGTGGTGGCGCTGCCGCCCCCGGATATCTCGTAGTCCTGCCCGTCTCCGGCCCGCTCCACGGAGACGCGGTACAAGGGCCCCTGGCCTTCGCCCGCCCTCATGATGTCCGCCTTGATCAGCGAGGTATAACCAGCCGTCGGATCACGGCGGATCTGCGTGTCGGCGGCCATGGAGTCGGCCGCTTCCTCGGCGGCCGCTCGTATCTCGCTCGCGCTCCAGGCACCCTTGTCGATAGCGGTCTGGACCTGGCAACCCCCGAAGGCGAAGATCCCGGCGACTCCGAACGCGGCGACCCGCCCCACCGCGAGCGCCGCGTCCGACGGCTGCCGCGCCGCGTGCGGCCGGGCCCGCCAGTACAGCCGGTACGGGCCGACCAGCGCGACGACAAGAAACGCTGCGGCTATGACGAATACGAAGATGGCGACTGCCATGCGCGCGCTCCTCGAGATCCCGGTCCTCGGGCCCGTGCCCGGACAAGGGGCCAGATCCTACGCTGGCGCCTTGGGTCGCAGGCAACGGGGCGGCGCCGGGCGGGTGTTCCGCGCCGGCGCCGTGGTGGAGGCCGTGACCGGATTCGAACCGGTGTAACTCGAGTTGCAGTCGAGCCCCTGAACCACTCGGGCACACGGCCGTGCGTTTCTTGATCTGCGGTCGACCGTACGGGCCCGGCGCGGCCGGGCTCAAGGGTTGCGGGCACGCCGCAACGCGACTGCCATGCCGCGTTCACGTTCACGATTCGCGCGCGCCGTGGTCCTACGACCAAGGGACCGGCTCGATACCGCCCACCGACAGGGGTCACCCGTTGCGACGACCCTTACGCTGGGGCTCATGACTGCCCTGGAACCCCGTGACGCCGAGGTCACCGCCGACCTCGTCGAGACCACCGCCGTCGAACCGGCGGAAGGCGTCCTCGGGCGGACCCACCGGGCGCTCAGCATCGGCATCGTGTCCGTCGTCCTGCTCATCGCCTTCGAGGCCACCGCCGTCGGCACCGCGATGCCGGTCGCGGCCAGGGAGCTGCACGGCATCCCGCTCTACGCGTTCGCCTTCTCCGCGTACTTCACCACCAGCCTCTTCGCCATGGTGCTCTCCGGGCAGTGGGCCGACCGGCGCGGGCCGCTCGCGCCGCTCGCCACGGGGATCGGGGCGTTCGGGGTGGGGCTGCTGCTCTCCGGGACCGCAGGGAACATGTGGACGTTCATCCTGGGGCGGGCCGTCCAGGGCATCGGCGGCGGGCTCGTGATCGTGGCGTTGTACGTGGTCATCGGGCGGGCCTACCCGGAGCGGATCCGGCCGAGCATCATGGCGGCGTTCTCGGCGGCCTGGATCGTCCCGTCCGTCGTCGGGCCACTTGCCTCGGGGACCGTGACGGAACACCTCGGGTGGCGCTGGGTCTTCGTCGGCATCCCGGTCCTCATCCTCATGCCGCTGGGCCTCGCGCTGCCCGCGATCCGGCGGATGGCGGGCGGGCCGGCGGACGCGCGGGCGGCGGCCGAGCCGTTCGACGGGCGTCGCATCCGGCTCGCGCTCGGGATCTCGGCGGGTGCCGGGCTGCTCCAGTACGCCGGGCAGGAGCTGCGGTGGCTCTCGCTGGTCCCGGCGCTGGCCGGTGCCGCGCTGCTCGTCCCCGCCGTGCGCGGCCTGCTGCCCCCCGGGACCGTACGGGCCGCGCGGGGGCTGCCCGCGGTGATCCTGCTGCGGGGGATATCGGCCGGCTCGTTCATCGTCGCCGAGTCCTTCGTCCCGCTGATGCTCGTGACCCAGCGCGGGCTGTCCCCGACGATGGCCGGCCTCTCCCTGGCCGCCGGCGGGCTGACCTGGGCGCTCGGATCGTACGTACTGGCCCGGCCCCGGCTGGAGCCGCACCGGGGTGCGCTGATGACGGCGGGCATGGTGCTCGTGACCCTGTCGATCGTCGCCGCCCCGAGTGTGCTGATCGAGGCGGTACCGGTGTGGACCCTGGCCGTGGTCTGGGGCGTCGGCTGCTTCGGCATGGGCATGGTGATCGCCTCGACGAGCGTGCTGCTGCTGAAGCTGTCGGCACCACAGGAGGCGGGGGCGAACTCGGCCGCGCTCCAGATCTCGGACGGGCTGTCCAACGCGCTGCTGCTCGCCGCGGGTGGTGCGGCGTTCGCCGCGCTCGGCGGCGGCGCGGTGGGCGCGGCGGCCCACGGGGCTGTGGGCAGTGGCGCGGTTGCGGCACATCCGGGTGCGTTCACCGTGGTCTTCCTGCCGATGGCGGCGGTCGCGCTGGTGGGCGTGTGGGTGGCCACGCGGGTACGGACGGACGTGTAGCACCGCGTGGGCGGTGTGCCGAGGTGCGCTGGACATGACCAAGATCGCGGAGCGGTTGCCCGGGTTCGCGCAGTGACTGCCTCCTGTGAAGCGGGTCTCAGGAGTGCCGAGGCACGGCGGATTCGTACGGGGTTCCGTCCCGCCCGCCGGTAGGGTGGCCCGGTTGTCGTATCGCGTTCGGGCTGCTTCCGGCCCGTTCGGACAGCGCCCCACGTACCCGAGTGCCCCGAACCGGAGACCGTGACTACTACCGCCTCCCACCACCTCTCACCCGCCTTTCCCGGCCGCGCCCCCTGGGGGACCGCCGGGAAGCTGCGCGCCTGGCAGCAGGGTGCGATGGAGAGATACATCCAGGACCAGCCGCGCGACTTCCTCGCCGTCGCGACGCCCGGCGCCGGGAAGACCACCTTCGCGCTGACCCTCGCCTCATGGCTGCTGCACCACCACGTGGTGCAGCAGATCACCGTCGTGGCGCCCACCGAGCACCTCAAGAAGCAGTGGGCGGAGGCAGCCGCCCGCATAGGCATCAAGCTCGACCCCGAGTACAGCGCCGGCCCTGTGAGCAAGGAGTACCACGGGGTCGCGATCACGTACGCCGGTGTCGGCGTGCGGCCCATGCTGCACCGCAACCGGTGCGAGCAGCGCAAGACCCTCGTGATCCTCGACGAGATCCACCACGCCGGTGACTCGAAGTCCTGGGGCGAGGCATGCCAGGAGGCGTTCGACCCGGCGACGCGACGCCTCGCGCTCACCGGTACGCCGTTCCGGTCCGACACCAACCCGATCCCCTTCGTCGCGTACGAGGAGGGCAACGACGGCATCCGCCGCTCCTCCGCCGACTACACGTACGGCTACGGCAACGCGCTCGCCGACGGCGTCGTCCGCCCCGTGATCTTCCTCAGCTACAGCGGCAACATGCGCTGGCGCACCAAGGCCGGGGACGAGATCGCGGCCCGGCTCGGCGAGCCGATGACCAAGGACGCCATCGGGCAGGCCTGGCGCACCGCGCTGTCGCCCACCGGTGACTGGATCCCCAACGTGCTGTCAGCTGCCGACAAGCGGCTGACCGAGGTCCGCAAGGGCATCCCGGACGCCGGCGGGCTCGTCATCGCCACGGACCAGGAGTCGGCGCGGGCGTACGCCAAGATCCTCAAGTCGGTCACCGGTGAGAAGCCGACGGTGGTCCTCTCCGACGAGAAGGCCGCGTCCAAGAACATCGACAAGTTCAGCCAGGACGGGTCGCGCTGGATGGTCGCGGTCCGGATGGTGTCGGAGGGCGTCGACGTGCCCCGGCTCGCGGTGGGCGTGTACGCGACGACCATCTCGACGCCGCTCTTCTTCGCCCAGGCCGTCGGACGTTTCGTACGGTCGCGGCGCCGGGGCGAGACGGCCTCCGTCTTTGTGCCGACCATCCCGATGCTGCTCGACTTCGCGAACGAGATGGAGGTCGAGCGCGACCACGTGCTCGACAAGCCCAAGAAGGGCAGCGACGAGGAGAACCCCTTCGCCGAGGAGGACCAGCTCCTCTCCGACGCGGAGAAGCTCGAGGACGAGGAGACCGAGGACCAGCTGCCCTTCGAGGCGCTGGAGTCCGACGCGGTCTTCGACCGGGTGCTCTACGACGGTGCCGAGTTCGGCATGCAGGCGCACCCGGGGAGCGAGGAGGAGCAGGACTACCTGGGGATCCCCGGCCTCCTCGAACCCGACCAGGTGCAGCTCCTGCTCCAGAAGCGGCAGACCCGGCAGATCGCGCACAGCCGCCAGAAGCCGGCCGCGGAGGCCGACCTCCTGGAGAAGGCCGCGGAGGAGCGGCCGGTGGTCACGCACAAGAAGCTGCTGGAGCTCCGAAAGCAGCTCAACACGATGGTGTCGGCGTACACGCACCAGAGCGGCAAGCCGCACGGGGTGATCCACACCGAACTGCGGAGGGTGTGCGGCGGCCCTCCCAGCGCGGAGGCGACTGCGGGGCAGATCCAGGACCGGATCAAGAAGGTCCAGGAGTGGGCCACCCGGATGCGGTGAGCCCGGCCGGACGAACCCGGCAGGCCCCGGCACGGGAGCGGCGTGATCCGCCTCCGCGCCGGGGCCGCGGTGTCATCGGGGCAGAGCGTCGGGCACTTCGGCGGGGAGTTGCGCCCGTGAGGCGCAGCCGAGTTCCTCCGCCACGGCGCGGGATACGGCGTTGAGGATGGTCATGCGTCCCTTTCCGTCGGGGTTGACCTGGCCCCGGGCGGAATACATGTCCGCTTTGACATAGGGCTTCTTGCCGTCGGATCCTTCCGTGGGGCACGCGAAGTAGAGCGAGGTGCCCTGGTCACCACTCGCCGTGGCGAACAGGCCCAAAGGAAAGAACATTTCACCCGAGTCGCTCGCCTTGTTCTCTTGAGCAAGGTCGGGGTGGCTGTGCCACGCAGAAAAGCTGATGTCGAGCAGCGGGAAGTCACTCCCGTCGGCCTTGTAGATGACGCACGTGTTCTTCTCGGTCGGCTTGGCACGAAGAGTCTTCGCCGCGAGCTCCAGGGAGAAAGGGCGCAGGGCCACAGACTTGTCGGTCCCCTGGAACTCGTTGAACCGCTCCGTGCCGCCCAGACTTTCCAGGGCTGTCGCCGCCGTCTTGTCCAGTGTCCCGTCGCAGACCTGGGACGCGGACAGCACATCCGGCTTCTCCACGCCGTCGCCGTCGTTGCCGCACGCAGTGCCACCGGCGGCCAGCAACAGTGCTCCGGATGCAGCCATGAGTAGCCTTTTCCTCATCGGACTCCTGTTCTTCGATCCTCCGGTTGGCCGGTCAGTCCTTGTAGGCGGGACGCCCGCGATAGTCGCCCTGAATTGTTCCGGTGCCGAGATAGCCGCCTTCGATATCCTGTTTCCACTGCGCACGGTTGATGGCGTCGGCTTGTTTCGGATTCTGGTCGAGATATGTCTGGTACGAATCGCCGAGTTGGGCGGTTCCCTGCCGGTAGAACTCGCTGCTCGTGGTCTGCGCCTTCTCCGTCGGGTCCTCCTCCGCCCCGTCGACACCCTTGTCGATCTCGTGCCCGATAAAGGTGTTGACGGCCTCACCGACGGTGTCGGTGACCAGCGGCGCGATCGCCACGCCCGCGACAGCGGTGCCGGGAACGGGTAGGGCGGCGATGCCTCCTCCCACCACGATGCCGGCGCCCAGACCGATCCAGTCCCCCGATCGTGCCAAGGACTTGTTGGCCTCTTCGGAGTCGGCCGTGTATGTCGTTTCTGCCTGCTGCACGCGTGCCTGGTCCAGAATGCCGCGCGCTTCGGCACCCGTGGTCATCGCATCGTGCGCGTGGTCCATGCTCGCCGCATCGGTCGCAGGGAAGGCGTCCATCGCGCTGAGCGTGTACAGGTGCTGTGCCGCCGTGACCACACCGTGGGACGTCTCGTTCTGTCCCAGCACGCTGAGGAAATTGATGGCGCCCTGATCGGTGAAGTTCGCCCGCCCGGCATACTTCGGGGGGAACGCTTCGGCGTCCGTCGCCGAGTCGCCAAGCCCCGACAGGCTGTAGTCGATGTCGTCGATGTACGCCGCGCCCATCTTGCCCAGGCTGTCCGCGAGCTCCGACTGCTTGTGCAGCATCTCGGGGCCCTTCTCGCTCCCGTACAGGTATGCCACCTGCTCCATGACCCCTGCCGTCGCCGCCGTGCGGTGGTCCCCGCTGCCGGGGTGCAGGGGGTCCTTGCCGGTCATCGGGTCGGAGTCGTACGCGTAACCGGTGGTGGCGGACTCCAGCGCGTGGCCCAGAGCGTCCTTGCCGGCGTTGAACTTGCTGTCGCCGTCGAGCGTCGGGTCCGCGAGCCAGATGCGGTCCTGGGTCAGGTACTTGAGGTGCTCGTTGACCTCACCGGCCTTGTCGACCGGGTCCTCTCCGCTGCCGGGCTGGGCGAAGAACTGGGTGGAGGCGTCGGGGTTGTGGCCCAGGGCTTGCATGAAGCCCGTCATCGGGTCGCGGCCCCGGTCGTTCTTGTCCCAGAAGTTGAGGTCGCCCTGGTTCCAGTTGTTGACCCAGGGGCTCATGTCCTCGACGTTGCGTTCCTTGTCGTACGCGATGAGCTTGTCGCCGTAGGAGTTGAGGAACTGGTCGTCGTAGTCGCCGAACCGCATGAGGTTGCTCATGACGCCGAAGCCCGTGGGGTCGTTAGCGTCGTCGATGCCGAGCCGGTCCGGGCCCAGCTTCACCATCTTCTCCTCCCAGCCCTGCATCTTGGCGCTGTCGGAGAGCGTGGCCGTGCCCAGCGTGATGCCGAGGTTCTTCTGGAGCTTCTTCGCTTGTTCGTAGAACTTGGGGTCCCTCCCCATGCCCTGGTACGGGTCGGCAACTCCTGCGTAGAACTCGAGGAGCTTCTTCGGTTCCACCTGGGTGGCGAAGCGCTCGGCGAAGAGCGGGTCGTTCTTGTAGGTGGCCAGGGTGGTATTGACGGTGTTCAGCTCGGTCAGCGTGACGTCGTGCGGGTCCTTCTTGAGGATCTTGGCGAGCTTCTCCGCCTCCGCCACAGCCTTGGCAGCCGAGTCCCGGTCCGCGTAGCTGGCATCCGAGAAGCCGTGCTTGGCCTGGTCGACCAGGAGCGTGAGGACCTTCGCCGCGGAGGTGTCGCTCTCCGTGGCCTTCTTCATGATGTTCTGGATTTCGTTCCGGAACACATCGACGTCCTGCTGGGTGGGCTCCGGTGCCGTGCCGGCCTTCGCCGCCGGATCGGGGCGGGCACTCACGGTGAAGGAGCCCTCGCCTGTGTCACGCACAATGAGGCTGCTCTTCAGGCCGCGTTCGATGGCCGCGTTCAGCTGTGTGCGACAAGCGACCAGTTCGCCACGGGTGTCTGAGACGATTCTCTTGATCGTTTCAGCCTGGGTGTGGGCATCGGCGAACTCACCTGCCGTCATGTCCACGAAAGCGCGGGTGACTGTTGCGTTTTCGCCGGCCCAGTTCGCCTTTTTTGCCTTGGCTTTGAGGTCGTCCTTCGCGTCGCCCTGGAGAACCTTGAGCTTGGCGACCATCTGTTCCCAGTCAGTGATCGCGGCGTCCAGGTCGGAGAAGTTCGCGAAGCGCAAGGAGTCGAGATCCATCAGCTGCCGGACCTTTCGTCGAAGCCCTTGTCCAGGGTGTCGATGTTGCTGACCACCGTGGCGATGTAGACCTCGTCGCCGGCGTGGGCGCCCTTGGTGTAGTCGAGGTGGTTGGAGATGTGGGCGCAGGCGTCCATCAGGGACCTGACCTGGTCGATCCAGCGAGAGGCCACATGATCGAGGGCCCCACCCAGGGCGAACGTATCCGTCTTCAGGCTTCCGGCGGCCTTCTGGGTGGAGGTGCGGGCGTGGTCACCGGCCTTCTCCAGGTCGCCGTACAGCCTGTACGCGGAATTGCCGATCGCGGCCAGGTCCTGCTGGTTGACCTTCAGATCACCTTGGGGTGGCGGCCCTCCGCCCGCTTCGGGCGGCAGCTGGTTCAACTGCATCTGTGCAGAACCCCTCTCCGCGGCCTCGGATTTCAGCTGCTCCCATTCGTCCCACGCCATTGGCGGTAACCCTCCCCGTAGTGGTCGATAATTTCCTGTGCCCCTCTTGTTGCGGGCAAGTGGCAACTCAACCTACCAATCGGGTCCGGCAGTTGCCGTAAGAGTTGACCATGGATTGGCATGATCAATCGAAGGCGGTGTATGGAAAAACCGCAACACCGGGAGCGAAAGGGGGTGGGGTGCGCGAATCCCCAGGGGCTTACGTCACGGCGCGTGAAGTCCGACTGTCGTGCGTCGGGCCTGGCCCTCCTCCGGCCCCGGAGGGGCGCGCGCCCTGACGCGTGGGGGCGCGCGAGCGTGCGGCGGGCGCTGTGGCGGGGGTGAATTTTCGGCTTTTTATTTTACGGTTCGTTAACAATCGTTCACGCCTGATGCACGCAGCGTCGTCGCCGCGTCACCCGACCTGGACGCGCGTAGATGTTCGCGTTCCGGACGGTCCGCCTCTGACCGGCGGTTATGCCGGGCCGTCCCGGAGGGAGACCGGATTCTGGACGAGGTCTTCCGCTGAGCGGACCCGCTCGCTAATCTCCCGGAAACAATGAACGCCCCGTGGCAGTGTGGCCGCGGAGCGCAGCCGGTGCCATGGCCAGTCGGCGGCCTCTCGGTGCGTCGCCGCGGGACCGGCGTCGGTATCCCGGAGACAACCGCCCCGCTCACCACGAGGGAGAGGGCGTCGTGACCGCGGAGACTTCGCAGACGCTCGACCGGGGACTGCGTGTCCTCAAACTGCTCGCCGATACCGATCACGGCCTGACCGTCACCGAGTTGTCGAACAAGCTCGGCGTCAACCGCACCGTGGTCTACCGACTGCTCGCCACCCTGGAACAGCACGCGCTCGTCCGGCGTGACCTGGGCGGCCGGGCCAGAGTGGGTCTGGGCGTACTGCGCCTGGGTCGCCAGGTGCACCCGCTGGTCAGGGAGGCGGCACTGCCCGCACTGCGATCCCTGGCCGAGGACATAGGGGCCACCGCCCACCTCACGCTCGTCGACGGTTCGGACGCGCTCGCGGTCGCCGTGGTGGAGCCGACCTGGACCGACTACCACGTGGCCTACCGGGCCGGTTTCCGCCACTCCCTGGACAGGGGCGCGGCGGGCCGGGCGATCCTCACCGCCCGGCAGAAGACGGTCGACCATCCCGGCTACACCCTCACCCAGGGTGAGCTCGAAGCCGGTGCCTGCGGGGCTGCGGCACCGCTGGTCGGTGTGTCGGGAGTGGAGGGCAGTGTGGGCGTGGTGATGCTCGCGGACGCCGTGCCGGAGCGGGTCGGTCCGCGGGTCCTCGACGCGGCCCGTGAGGTCGCCGACGCGCTCCGTTAGGCCCCGACCGCACCTGTGGCCCCGTGGCGCCGGGGCGGTCGGATCCGGAGCCGGGGCGGTCGGCCCCGGCGCCGGGCGGCGGATAGATTGGGCGGGTGGCCATTCGTCTCTCCCGTCCCCGCGCTCTCGCCCTCTGCGCGCTGCCCGTCCTCGGACTGTTCGGCACGGCGGCCTTCGCGCCGCTGCCGTTCACCGTGGCGCAGCCCGGCACCACCGCCGACGTCCTGGGGGACAGCCAGGGGAAGCCGGTCATCACCATCAAGGGCACGCCCACCCGCACCACAGACGGTGAACTGCGGATGACGACGATCCTCGCGACCGGGCCCACGGCCGACGTCGGCCTCGGGGACGTGGTGGACAGCTGGTTCAGGACGGACCGCGCGGTCATGCCGCGCGACTCCGTCTATCCGACCGGTGGCTCCGAGAAGGAGATCGAACAGCACAACCTCCAGGACATGGAGAAGTCGCAGAACGTCGCCGTCGACGCGGCCCTGAACTACCTGGACAAGAAGCCCGGTTCGGTGGACATCACCCTTCACCTCGCCGATGTCGGGGGTCCCAGCGCGGGCCTCTTCTTCTCCCTCGGCATCATCGACAAGCTGGCCGGCAACGGTTCCGGCGGCGATCTGACCGGTGGTCGCACTGTCGCCGGCACGGGGACGATCGAGGCCGACGGTGCCGTCGGCGCCGTCGGAGGGGTGTCCCTCAAGACGCAGGCCGCCCGTCGCGACGGTGCCACCGTCTTCCTCGTCCCGAAGGCCGAGTGCAAGCAGGCGCAGGCCGAGCGGCCCGACGGCCTGCGGCTGATCCCCGTCACGACACTGACGAGTGCGGTGTCCTCGCTGCGGGCCCTGGACCAGGGTGGCAGGATCCCGAGCTGCTGACCTGCGGCGCCGGTCCCTCCATCTCGCGCCACGCGGGGAAGACCAGCGGACTCAGCGTGGCCAGGAAGTACACGCCGCCCATCGCCAGCAGTGCCCCCGTCGCGCCCAGGCCCTCGGCCAGCAGGCCCGCGGCCAGCCCGCCCACGGGCATGGCGAGCTCGCAGCCTGCGGTGAGCGCCCCCGACACCCTGCTGCGCAGCTCCTCGGGGACGCGTTCGTACGTCACCGTCGTCAGGATCGGGTTGAGCATGCCGCCGGCGATTCCGCCCAGCGCCATCGTGACCGCGAGCGGCAGCGTCGTACCGGTCAGTGCGGCGACCACGAACCTCGGTGCGCCGCACAGCACCACGCACACCGCGAACACCGTCCGACGTGAGAAGCGGTGACCCACGGAGCCGTACAGCAGTGCGCCCGTCAGTCCGCCCGCGCCGAACAGTGCGGTGAGAAGGCCGAGATCCTTGGATCCGCCCAGCTCGCCCTCGGCGTGCACGGGGAGCAGGACGGCGTTCCAGCCCTGGTCCGTGCCGTTCATGAACATCACCATGACGACGACCGCGAGCAGCAGCCGGTTTCCCAGCAAGTAGGCGTAGCCCTCCTTCAGTTCGGCGCGGTAACTGCGCAGTGAGACCGGGGCCGCGGCCTTGCGTGGCTCGGCCGCGCGGATCCCGCGTACGCCTGCCGCCACCAGCAGGGCGGACAGTGCGAAGGTGGCGGCGTCCAGCAGGAGCACGGTCTCCGCGCCGACGACGGCGATCAGTACGCCCGCCAGCGCGGCGCCGACCATGCGCGCGCCGCGTGACACCGCGTCGAACAGGCTGGCGGCGCGGGCGAGGGTGGTGCCTGCGTGCTCGGCGAGGTCCGGGACCAGGACGTAGCGCGCGGTGTTGCCGGGGGTGTGAGCCAGCCCGTTCAGCGCCATCAGCGCGCACAGCATCCAGAACTCGAGCGCGCCCGCGTACTGCAGCAGGGGAATGGCGGCGACGGTCGCTCCGCAGACCGCGTCCGAGGCGACAGCGACGCGCCGCCGACCCAGCCGGTCGATGAGGGGGCCGCCGACCAGGGCGGCGACGACGATGGGCAGGGTCGCGCAGAAAGCGACCACACCGGCCCGCCCCGCGCTCCCCGTGGTCTCCAGGACGAACCACGGTACGCCGATGAGGGTCAGTGACGTGCCCGCGGTGGAAATCGAGTTGGCCGCCAGAACGGCCGCGAGCGGAGTGCGCCGCGCCGGCGGTCTCCCTTCGTCCACCGTCAGGCCGTTCGCGCAGCGCCGACGGGGGTCGGCCCGGTCTGTGCCAGCCGCATGCCCAGCTCGATCATCGTCCAGCCTGCGCGCCGGCGCAGCTCGGTCGTCATCCAGCCCGTGCGGCGGCGCGATGCGGTGCGGGCGAGGGCGAACTCCGCCGCTTCATGGCGGAACGCGGCGGCACGGCAGGCGTGGAGCAGATGATGGTTGTCGCTGTGCATGAGGTGATCCCCTCTAGTCGGTGGGACGCGGGAAGATGTGCAGATGGGTGCGGACGACCGCCGAACCCTCGGTGTCGTCGGGGACGCGACCCCGGTAGCTGTTCACCAGGTCGTGGATCTTCTCCGCGAGCTCCAGGGAGAGTTCGGGGGTGAGGCGCACCTTGAAGTCGCTGACGTCCCAGCTGCGCAGCCACTCCTCGGGCCATTCGCGCATCGTCCCGAGCCAGGTGTTCAGCTCCTGGGCGTGCGTGGTCGCGAGCTCGTGGAGGACGACCCCGATGGCGCCGCGCACCTCCGGGTCCGCATGGCGCATGAAGTCCGTGGAGGGCCCGAACACGGTCCCCGAGTGAGTCGCCCTCCACCACCGCTCACGACCCTTCCCGCGTTCCGGGTCGTCCTCGACGAAGCCGTATGCCGCGAGCTGGCGGAGGTGGTAGCTGGTGGCCCCGCTGGACTCGCCGAGCCGGCCGGCGAGACCGGAGGCGGTGGCGGGGCCGAACTCCCGCAGCGCGTTCAGGAGCCGCATGCGCAGGGGGTGTGCGAGCCCGCGCAGGCTGTGGGCGTCGATGTGGTGGATCCGCGGATCGTCCGCGTACCGGGTGGGCGGGCCTTCGGGCTCGTTCGGCGACATGACACGACTCTAAAGTTGCAAAGACTGCTTTGCAACATGTTCTTTGCATGGAGTTCTTTGCAAGATTGACAGCCCGGCCGCACACACCGACGCCGGTGCCTCCACCGCGAGTTGCGGCAGAGGCCCCGGCGTCGGAAGGGCTGCGGTGCTCCCGCTCAGCCCTCCTTGATGAATCCTTCCTCCACCAGCCAGTCCTTCGCCACCTCGTGCGGGTCCTCGCCGTCGACGTCCACCTTGGAATTCAGCTCCTGCGCGAGCTGCGTCGTCAGCTTCTCGGTGACCGGGGCCAGCAGTTCGGCGATCTCGGGATATTTGTCGAGGGTCGCCGTGTGGACGGCGGGTGCCGCGTTGTAGTTGGGGAAGAACTGCTTGTCGTCCTCCATGACGTCCAGGTTCATGGCCTTGATCCGGCCGTCGGTGGTGTACACCTCACCCAGCAGGCAGGAGTTGGAATCCGAGACCTGTGTGTAGATGATTCCGGCGTCCATCTTCTGGATGTTCGAGGCAGGCAGATTCATCCCGTACTTCTTCTGCATGCCCGGCAGCCCGTCGTCGCGCGAGGCGAACTCGTTCTCCACGCAGACCGTCACGGCCTTGGGGTCCTTCTTGGCGAGCGCGGCCACGTCCGACAGCGTCTTCAGGTGGTACTTGGCGTTGTTCTTCTTGCTGATCGCCAGGGCGTACGTGTTGTCGAGGGTGGCCGGCGGAAGCCAGGTCACCCCGTTGCCCAGGTCCTCGTCGCGGACCGCCTTCCACTGCTTCTGCGGGTCGACGATCGGTTCGGCGTGGCCGAGATAGGTGATCCACGCCGTGCCCGTGTAGTCGTACAGCGCGTCGGCCTCGCCCTGGGCGACCGCTTCGCGGGCGCTGATCGACCCCGGCAGGTTCGTGCGGTCCAGTACCTCGGCGCCGGCCGCCTTGAACACCAGGCCCATCACGTGGCCGAGGATGATGTTCTCGCTGAAGTTCTTCGAGGTCACCGTCAGGGAAGCGCCCTTGAGCGGCTGCCCCTTTCCGATCGATCCCGGTTCCACCTCGTCCACCAGCGGCGATCCGCTCTTCAGCCCGCACCCCGTGAGCAGGAGGGCGAGCGCGGCCGCCGATGCCAGGCCCGTACGTACCCTCACGCTTCCTCCAGTCCGCGCGGCGTCAGCCACAGTTCGACCAGCGAGGCCAGCCAGTCCACGAGCAGTGCCAGCACAACGGTCAGTACGGATCCGAGGATCAGCACGGGCATGCGCTGCGTCTGGATTCCCGAGGTGATCAGGTCGCCGAGTCCGCCGCCGCCCCCGAAGGTCGCGAGGGTCGCCGTGCCCACGTTGAGCACCAGGGCCGTGCGCACACCCGCCAGGATCAGCGGGACCGCGAGCGGCAGTTCCACCTTGGTGAGGGTGCCCATCGCCGACATGCCGATGCCCCGGGAGGCCTCGACGAGGGTCGGCTCGATGGCGTTCAGCCCCGCCACGGTGTTGGAGAACACCGGCAGCACCGCGTAGATCACCATTCCGATGATCGCGGTCGACGGTCCGATGCCCAGCCAGATCACCAGCAGGGCCAGCAGCCCGATGGCGGGTGTGGCCTGCCCGATGTTCGCCAGGGCCGTCACCCCGGGGGCGGCCCTCTTCAGTCCGCGCCGGGTCATCGCGATGCCGAGCGGAATGGCGATGATCAGCACCCAGAAGGTGGAGATCGCGGTCAGTCTCACGTGCTGCCACCAGCGGACTTCGACGATGTCCCCGGCCAGCGAGTTCTTCGCGATCGAGTCGAGTTCGACGTGGGAGATCCACAGATAGGTCGCGACCAGGACGACCGCGAGGACGGCCGGCACCAGGACGAGTTTCTGCCAGGTGATCCGGCGCGCCGGACCCGACGTCGGCGCGGAGGGCTCCGCCTCCTCGTCACGGAATGCATGCCCGCCCACGTCGTGCTCTCCGGGCGGTCGCGCTCCCTTGGGGGGAGCCTGATGACTGGGGGTCATAGCCCGCTGCCACCGCCCTCCTGCTCCTGCTCCGTCCGGTGGACGCGCAGCTCTTCGAGGTCGTGCTCGTGCTCCATCGCGGCGAGCCGGTCCGCCTCCAGGAGTTCCTGGACGGAGTTCATCAGGGTGTGCATGTCGACGACGCCGATGAACTCACCGCGCCGCCCCGTGACGGCGACCCGCCCGCCGCTGTCGGTCAGCACCGCCTCCAGGGCGTCGTGCAGTGTCGCGTCGCGGGTCACGGTGTCGTGCACCAACTGTCCGGCCCTGGCGAGCGAACCCTTGGCCCGCATCAGGTCGCCGCGCCGCAGCCACTTGTAGGGGCGGTTGCGGCGGTCCAGCATCAGCAGCTCGTTGTGCTGGCCGTCCCGCAGCTTGTTGAAGATCGACTGGAGCGGGTCCTCGACCGTCACCGTGGGGAAATCGGCGATCCCCACGTCCCGCACACGGGTCAGGTTGAGCCGCTTCAGCGCGGCGCCCGCGCCCACGAACCCGGAGACGAAGTCGTCCGTCGGGTTGGTGAGGATGGCCTCGGGGGTGTCGAACTGCGCGATGTGCGAACGCTCCCGGAGCACCGCGATCCGGTCGCCCAGCTTGATGGCCTCGTCGAAGTCGTGGGTGACGAAGACGATCGTCTTGTGCAGCTCGTGCTGGAGCCGGATCAGCTCGTCCTGGAGGTGGTCGCGCGTGATCGGGTCGACCGCCCCGAACGGCTCGTCCATCAGCAGCACCGGCGGGTCCGCGGCCAGGGCCCGCGCCACCCCCACGCGCTGCTGCTGGCCGCCGGAGAGCTGGCGGGGGTAACGCCCGTGGAACTCGCGGGGGTCCAGCCCGACCAGGTCGAGCATCTCCTCGACCCGGTCCTTCACCCCGGACTTCGACCAGCCGGTCATCTTCGGTACGAGGGCGATGTTCTCCGCGACCGTCATGTGCGGGAAGAGACCGGAGGACTGGATGGCGTAGCCGATCTTGCGGCGGAGCTTCACCGGGTCCATGTCGGTGACGTCCTCGTCGTTGATCCTGATCCGCCCGGACGTCGGCTCGATCAGGCGGTTGATCATCTTGAGGGTGGTGGACTTCCCGCAGCCCGAGGGGCCCACGAGGATCACGGTCTCGCCGGCCTTGATGTCCATGGACACCTCGTCCACGGCCGGGGTGGGGCTGCCGGGGTAGGACTTGCTGAGGTTCTCCAGCTGGATGGTGGCGCCCGAGGTGGAGGCGGGGCGGGCCGGGGCCGACGAATCCGTCGACCCGGTGACGGTCTCAGGCACGGATCCCCCTAGGGATGGTCAGCCGTCCGAGGAGCACGTAGGCGGCGTCGAAGAGCAGGGCGAGGATGACGATGCCGATCGTGCCGGCGAGGACCTTGTTGATGGCGTTTGCGCTTCCCAGTGAGGCGAGGCCACCGAAGATCTCGTTACCGAGTCCGGGGCCCGAGGCGTAGGCGGCAATGGCGGCGATCCCCATCAGCATCTGGGTGGAGACCCGGATACCGGTGAGGATGGGGGGCCACGCGAGGGGCAGTTCCACCTTGACGAGCCGCCGCATCCGGGACATCCCGATGCCCTTGGCCGCGTCGACGAGGGACGGGTCGACCCCGCGCAGCCCGACGATGCAGTTGCGGACGACGGGCAGGAGCCCGTACAGCGTCAGGATGATCACGGTGGGCGGGACCCCGAGTCCCACCAGCGGGATCAGCAGACCGATCGCGGCGAGCGAAGGGATGGTGAGGATCGCCGAGGTGGACGTGACGGCAAGGGAGCCGCCCCAGCTGCTCCGATAGCTGACGACACCGATCAGTACGCCGAGGAGCGTGGCGATGACCATGCACTGGAAGACGGCGCTGGCGTGCTGATACGTGTCGGTGAGCAGTTGCTGGTGGCGGGTGCCCACATACTCCCAGAAGTTCACATGTTGCTCCGTAGGCTCAGTCGGTGTCCTCTGCAGCCTGCTCAACCAGCGGGATAATACGCAGCGGCACCGGGTTTTCCATGACGATCGCCGTGGAGGCCCGGACGATGCCATCAAAGCCGACCACGCGGTCGATCACCCGCTGGAGGTCGGCGTTCGAGCGGGCGACGAGCCGGCAGAACATGTCCCCGTGCCCGGTCGTCGTGTGCAGTTCGAGGACTTCCGGTACGCCACTCAAGTGGGCCCGCACGTCGGCGCCTTGTCCCTGCTTGATCTCCAGCGTCGCGAATGCGGTGACGGGATAGCCCAGCGCGGCGGGGTCCACGTCCGGGCCGAACCCGCGGATGACGCCATTCGACTGAAGCCGGTCCAGCCGGGCCTGCACGGTCCCGCGCGCGACCCCGAGCCGCCGCGACGCCTCGAGTACGCCGATGCGGGGCTCGCGGGCCAGCAGCAGGATGAGCCGGCCGTCCAGATGATCGATCGCCATGATCCGCCTCCCGATGGTCAGCCTGTACAGATAGCCCGCCCATCCTCGCGGCAGGCTGCACAGATTGACCAGCGGATGCGCGAACTGTTGCGCACCTTGCGAAGCGGCGGGAACCTTCGGACATGACTGAGACTGTGCACACCACCCCCGACACCGCCCGGCAGGCCGATCCCTTCCCGGTCAAGGGAATGGACGCGGTGGTCTTCGCGGTGGGCAACGCCAAGCAGGCGGCGCACTACTACTCGACCGCCTTCGGCATGAAGCTCGTCGCCTACTCCGGACCGGAGAACGGCAGCCGCGAGACCGCGAGTTACGTCCTGACCAACGGTTCCGCCCGCTTCGTCCTCACCTCCGTCATCAAGGCGTCCACCGAGTGGGGCACCTTCCTCGCCGACCACGTGCACGCCCACGGCGACGGCGTGGTCGACCTCGCCATCGAGGTCCCCGACGCCCGCGCGGCGTACGCCTACGCCGTCGAGCACGGCGCGACGGGCGTCACGGAGCCGTACGAGGTCAAGGACGAGCACGGCACGGTCGTCCTGGCCGCCATCGCCACGTACGGGAAGACCCGGCACACCCTGGTCGAGCGCTCCGGCTACGACGGCCCCTACCTCCCGGGATACGTGGCCGCGGACCCGATCGTCGAGCCGGCCGCCAAGAGGACCTTCCAGGCCATCGACCACTGCGTGGGCAACGTCGAGCTCGGCCGGATGAACGAGTGGGTGACCTTCTACAACAAGGTCATGGGCTTCACCAACATGAAGGAGTTCGTCGGCGACGACATCGCCACCGAGTACTCCGCCCTCATGTCGAAGGTCGTCGCGGACGGCACGCTGAAGGTGAAGTTCCCCATCAACGAGCCGGCGATCGCGAAGAAGAAGTCGCAGATCGACGAGTACCTGGAGTTCTACGGCGGCGCCGGCGTCCAGCACATCGCGCTCGCCACGAACGACATCGTCGCCTCCGTGAAGGCGATGCGTGCGGCCGGCGTGCGGTTCCTGGACACCCCGGACTCGTACTACGACACCCTGGGGGACTGGGCGGGCGAGACCCGCGTGCCCGTGGAGACGCTGCGTGAGCTGAAGATCCTCGTCGACCGTGACGAGGACGGCTACCTGCTGCAGATCTTCACCAAGCCGGTCCAGGACCGCCCGACCGTCTTCTTCGAGATGATCGAGCGGCACGGCTCGATGGGCTTCGGCAAGGGCAACTTCAAGGCCCTGTTCGAGGCGATCGAGCGCGAGCAGGAGAAGCGCGGCAACCTGTAGCCACCACACTGAAGGGGTCCTCCTCCCGGGTGGGAGGAGGACCCCTTCAGTGCGCGGTCACGGAGTGGGGCCGGCGCTGGGCCTCGCCTGCGGCGACGGGGCCGCCGACTGCCCGGCCCGGGGCTCCCCGGGTGCCTGCGAGACCGTCCGCGAGGACTCCTGCGTGGGCTCCGGCGAGGCGTTTGCCCCGGACTCCGTCGACGGCGACGGCGAGGCTTCCGGCTCGTCGGAGGGCTCCGGCTCGTCGTCGGCGGAGGGCTCCGGAGCCGGCGGCTGCATGAACTCCGGGCCGCCCGCCGCCGGCTCACCCAGGGCGTCCAGGGCCTCCTGCGCCGAAGGGGCGGCGAGCGGCGAGAAGCCCGGGTTCGTGCGGAGGGCCTCCTGAAGATGGCCGCGGGCCGGACCGTCCTGGCCGAGGGAACTCTCGATCATTCCCAGGTGATAGGCGTACGAGGCGTTCCGCACACCGGACTCCACGGCCTTCTCGGCGTACTGCATGCCCTCCTCGCTCCGGCCCGCCCGGTGCAGCGACCAGGCCAGCGTGTCCGCCACCGCGGAGCTGCGGCGCTGCGCCTCCCACTCGGTGCGCATCAGCTCCACCGCGGCCTCGGGGTCACCGTGGTCGGCCTCGAAGCGGGCCTCGGTCAGCGACTCGTCGACCCCGGACGTCCCCGCCCGCGTCAGGAGGTCGCGGAGCTTCGCGTACTGGGTGCGGGAGTCGCCGTCCAGGTCCAGCGACTCGTACAGCTCGCCCAGTTCGAGCACGTACTCGGGGCGGGGCAGCTTCGTGGTCACCGTCCGGTAGTCGGCCAGCGCCTCGTCCGTGCGGCCGAGGGCCGCCAGGGCGCGGGCCCGGCCCGCCAGGGAGGCGAGGTGACCGCGGTCGGTGCGCAGGGCCGCGTCGTACTGCGCGAGAGCCTCCGCCGGCTCGCCGCGCTCCGCGGCGAGTTCCCCCAGACGGTGCAGGGCCGCCGCCTTCTCGGCCGGCGTGGCGGCGCGGTCCGCCGCCTCCTGGGCGGTGGCCAGGGCGTCCTCGCGCCATCCCTGGTTGCGGTACATGTCCGACGTCCTGGCCAGGCCGGGCGCGCCCTTGCGCAGGGCGCCGAACTTCTCCGTCGCCCTGGCCGCCGCCGCGTACTCGCCGAGGCCGTTGTAGGCGTCGATCAGCACCGGGTACGCCGTCCAGCCCTTCGGCTGCCGTGTCCGCACGGTCTCGCCCCACTTCTTGGCGGCGAGGAAGTCGTTCCGGGCGTTGGCGAGCGTCCCGAGGCCCACCCACGCCGCCGTGTTCCCGCGCTCACCCGGCTGCGCGGCCAGCGAGCGCTGGAGGGCCTGTTCGGCCCGGGTGTAGTAGGCCGCGTCCGCGGAACGGCGACCCCACTCCACGTACGCCGAGCCGAGCACCGCCCAGGACGGGGCGTCGGCGGGATGCGTCTCCACCCACTTCTGCCGGTCGCCGATGAGGGCCGTCAGATCGGACAGCGACGCAGGGGAGCCCGCGGCGGCCGCGGCCTCGGCCCGTGCCACGGGCCCCTGCGGGCGACCCGCGCCGTCCCCGTCCGGCACGGCGATCACCGCACCGGCCACGAGCACGGCACCGGCCACCGCGCCGAACGCCGCCCTGCGCAGCGTCGTGCGCATCGGCGCGGGAGGCGGTGGGACGGACGTCGCACCCTGGGGCGGCAGGGTGGAGGGGAGCGGCTCCGGGTTCTGCTGCGGCTTGGCATCCATGCTCATCACTCTGCGTCAGTACGACGATCACATCGCGCTCCGTGAAGGCTGACGCAGACGGGTTCACACCATTGGCCCCGGGTGTCACGCTTGGATCATGGACGCACTCCTCGAACGACTGCGCTCGGGTCTTCCGGCCGAGGCACTGCTCACGGACCCGGACATCACCGCCTCGTACGCCCACGACATGGCGAGCTTCTGCGACGCCGGCGCTCCCGCCGTCGTGGTGCTCCCGCGCACCGTCGAGGAGGTCCAGCACGTCATGCGGACCGCCACCGCCCTGCGGGTCCCCGTCGTCCCCCAGGGTGCGAGGACCGGGCTCTCGGGTGCGGCCAACGCCTCCGACGGCTGCATCGTGCTCTCCCTGGTGAAGATGGACCGGATCCTGGAGATCAGCCCGGTCGACCGGATCGCGGTCGTCGAACCGGGTGTCGTCAACGCCACGCTGTCCCGCGCCGTCAACGAACAGGGCCTGTACTACCCGCCGGACCCGTCGAGCTGGGAGATGTGCACGATCGGCGGCAACATCGGGACCGCGTCCGGCGGACTGTGCTGCGTCAAGTACGGCGTCACCGCCGAATACGTCCTGGGCCTGGAAGTCGTCCTGGCCGACGGGAGGCTGCTGAACACCGGGCGGCGTACCGCGAAGGGCGTCGCCGGATACGACCTCACCCGGCTCTTCGTCGGTTCGGAAGGCAGCCTCGGTGTCGTCGTCAAGGCCGTCCTCGCGCTGCGGCCCATGCCACCGCGGCAGCTCGTGCTCGCCGCCGAATTCCCCTCCGCGGCAGCGGCCTGCGACGCGGTGTGCCGGATCATGGAGCGAGGGCACACACCGTCACTCCTCGAACTGATGGACCGGACGACCGTGCGGGCCGTCAACGCGATGGCCTCCATGGGCCTGCCCGAGTCCACCGAGGCCCTGCTGCTCTGCGCCTTCGACACGCCCGACCCGGCGGCCGACCTCACCGCCGTCGGGGAACTCTGCAAGGCGTCCGGGGCCACCGAGGTCGTGCCCGCCGACGACGCCGCCGAGTCCGAACTCCTGCTGCAGGCACGCCGGACGGCCCTTCCCGCCCTGGAGACCGTCAAGTCGGCCACGATGATCGACGACGTGTGCGTGCCGCGCTCCCGGCTGGGCGCGATGATCGAGGGAACCGCCGCGATCGCCGAGAAGTTCGGGCTGACCATCGGTGTCTGCGCCCACGCGGGCGACGGCAACACCCACCCCGTCGTCTGTTTCGACCACACGGACGCCGACGAGTCCCGCAGGGCTCGCGAGTCCTTCGACGAGATCATGGCGCTGGGCCTCGAACTGGGCGGCACCATCACCGGCGAACACGGCGTCGGCGTGCTGAAGAAGGAATGGCTGGCCCGCGAACTCGGCGAGGTGGGACTCGAGTTGCAGCGCGGGATCAAGGCCGCCTTCGACCCGCTCGGGCTGCTCAACCCCGGCAAGCTGTTCTGACGCCCGCGCACCGCCGCTCAGGCCTCGCCGTCCTGCGGCTCGTCCTGCGGCCAGGGATCGCTCAGCCACAGGTCGTCGGCCGGCAGCGGGGCGAGCAGTTCGGCGAGGGCCCCGTCGAGTCCCAGCAGTCCGCTCTCGGTCCCCGGAGGCACCACGCGCAGGGTGCGCTCCACCCAGGCGGCGACGGCGGCGTACGGCACCTCCAGGAGGGCGTCGCCGTCGGGTGAGGTGAGCGCGACACAGATGACGCCCCGGTCCGCGACCTTCGTCGGCCAGATCCGTACGTCCCCGTGTCCGCTCGGCCGGAACACCCCCTCGACCAGCAGTTCACGGGCGAACGTCCAGTGCACGGGCGACTCGGAGCCGACGTGGAAGGTGATGTGCACGGCGTACGGGTCGTCGGTGAAGTAGGACAGCCGTGCAGGCACGGGGACCGACCGCTCGGGCGACAGGACCAGCTTCACTTCCAGCTCGCGTTCCACGGTGTTCTGCATGAGGTGTACGACCTTCCGATGCTCGTAGGGGCCGGTTCCGTGACCGGTCCGCACAAGGAGAGACCGCCCTCCCCGACGTCTATGACGCGACTTCCCAGAAAAACTTCCCCCGATCCTGAAAGTGGTCCAAACAGCAGGACAGGCACGGGGGTGCTCGGAGGTCTGATAGATGTGGACCCTTGTATTGAGGCCTCGAAGAGATACGGGACCACGGTGATGAGCGCCCCAACCCCGGCACCCGGTGACGAAAGCCCCCGCGAGGGGTACTACCCAGACCCGTCCATTCCCGGATACGTCCGGTACTGGAACGGCGCTTCATGGGTCCCCGGCACCAGCCGGCCCGCACCGAAGGGCGGGACGGCGGCCGCGACGGCGCCCACCCCGGCAGCTGAAGCCGCCCCGCCGCCTCAGGCCCGGGTGGACGAGACCGGGCCGATGTACTTCGACGAGGTCGAGGGCGCGGCCCCTGCCGGAGGAGACGGCGGGGCGCACGCCGACTCCGCCCCCGGCCGGCCCCTGTCGGCGTCCGCCTGGCAGGCCGACACCTCCCGGCAGTCCGGCTTCGGCGGCGAACGCGACCACCGGGTCTCGTGGGGCGGCCCCGATCCCCGGACGCCGGGGGCGGGTGGCCCCGATCCCGGTACGCCGGGGGCGGGCGGCCCCGATCCCCGGACAGCCGGTGCGGGCACGCCCGAAGCCGCGACGCCGCACCCCGCGCCACCCACGGCTCCCGCCCCCGCGGACGGCGAGCCCGCCGGCCCCCGGCGGCCCGGCACCGCGGACCCGACGCGCGGCGCGCTGCCCGGCACGCGGGACGGCGGTGACGCGGTGTCCGACGGCACCGTCACCATCCGCGCCGACCGGCCCGGCAGGAGCAGTGGCACCGGCACCGGCAGCCGCCCGCCGACGGACGGCACGGTGACCATCCGCGCGGTGGGCCCCGGCACCGCCGCCCGCCCCTCGCGTCCACGCGACGACGCCCAGGCCGAGGGCACGATGACGATCCGCGCGGTGCCGCCCGGCGGCACCCCGCAGTCCCCGGCCCCCGCTCCGTCGCCCACCCCGCCGCAGGCAGGGCCTCCGGGGCTGAACACGCCCCTGACACCGGGCCCCGCCGGCGGGTCCGCGGCCTGGCCGCAGCAGGCCCACCAGCTCGCCCGGCCGGAGCACACGGCACGCCCGCAGCAGCCCGCGCCGCAGCAGCCCGTGCCCCAGCAGCCCGCGCCCCAGCAGTCCGCGCCGCCCCAGCAGCAGAGCCCGATGCCCGCGCAGGGTGTCGGTCCCGGTCAGCAGCAGCCTGTCGTGCCCTGGAAGCCCCCGGTGGACGACCCCTTCCAGCAGCTCGTCCGGTCCCAGGCCTCCGCCAGGCCCGCCGCCCTCGGCAAGCGGCTGGCCGCCCGGGTCCTCGACACCGTCGTCCTCGGTGTGCTGGCGGGGGCGGTCGGCTTCCCCCTGGTCACCCGGGCGATGGACCACATCGACCGGAAGATCGAAGCGGCGAAGATGTCCGGCGAGACGGTCACGGTCTGGCTCCTGGACTCCACCACGGCCGGACTGTTCGGTGGGGTCCTCGCCGCCGTCCTCGTCCTCGGCTGCGTCCTGGAGGCCGTGCCCACCGCCAGGTGGGGCCGCACGCTGGGCAAGAAGCTGTGCGGTCTGGAGGTACGGGACATCGAGTCCCACGACGCGCCCAGCCTGGGCGCCGCGCTGCGCCGCTGGCTGGTGTACGGGGTGCTGGGCCTGGTCGCCGTCGGCGTGCTCAACGTGCTCTGGTGCCTGATCGACCGTCCGTGGCGCCAGTGCTGGCACGACAAGGCGGCCCGTACCTTCGTCGCCGGCCGGTAGGGGCCCCGTACGCCCGTGTGCTGACGCCCCGTCCCCCGAAGGGACCTCAGCCGTTGCGGGCCTTCACGGGCCGGGGTGCACTGCCCCCATGAGCAACGAACCACCGCCTCCGCCGCCCGACGACGACCCTTTCTCGAAGAGGCCGCCGCAGGGGCCCCCGCCGGGCGGTTCGCCCTACGGCGGCGGGCCGCCCCCGCCACCGCCGCCCCAGGACCCCTACGGCGGCGGTGGCCCCTACGGCGGTGCGGATCCGCTGGCCGGCATGCCGCCGCTCGCGGAACCGGGCAAGCGGATCCTCGCGCGGCTGATCGACTTCCTCATCATCTCGATCCCGCTGTACCTGATCTCGCTGCCCTTCGGCGGGGCGGTCGACGTCACGTCGGACGACGGCAACGACGACTTCGGCAACGCGGTGGGCAACGCCTACTCGGGCCATCAGCTGGTGTGGTCGCTGATCGGCCTGGTGGTCTACGTCGCCTACGACACGTACTTCACCCACAAGGACGGCCGGACCCTCGGCAAGCGGCTGCTGAAGATGCGCGTCGCGATGCTCAACGACGGCTCGGTGCCCGACACGAACTCCTCGCTGATGCGGGCCGTCGTGCTCTGGCTCCCGGCGCTGCTGTGCTGCCCCTGCCTGTGGTGGCTCATCAACATCGTGCTGATGTTCACGGACAAGCCCTACCGGCAGGGCCTGCAGGACAAGGCGGGCAAGACCGTGGTCGTCACCGTCCCCTGAGCCGGGAGGGATCAGTGACGCAGCGAGTGCCCGCCGGCGTGCTCCCGCTGCGCCGTGGCGATCTCGATGTCCTCGATCGTGCGGTGCGTACGGGCGGCGGTGGGCGGTGCCGTCACCTTCCGGACCGTCTTCGCGCGGACCGGCAGGGCCATCGCCACCAGGAGGCCCAGGGCCAGCGCCGCGGTGCCGACGAGGACGACGCCGACGCCCGGTTCCGTACGGAAGAGCAGCAGCATGGCGAGGGCGGAGAAGACGACGGTGGCCGAACCGTAGGAGAACTGTGCGGCTGTCGGACGCGGCATGGCGGTATCCGTCCTCGGGGCGTCGGATAGGGCAGTCTCTCAACACGTTCGCACTGTCAATCGACTCTACGACGGTGGATGCCCGTGGAGAACGGGTAGTAAGCGTGACCTAACCCACGGTGCCGGTGCACAGGGGGCGCACGGAGTCACGCTGTCGCCGTCGGGTGTCGGCGGCGCGCCGGTCGGGCGGAGCGGCAGGGGTCGGTGTACCTCCGGTGTACGTCCGGATAACGGAAGAGGCCTCCCGCATAGTGCACTTGGTATGTGCAAGTCAAGATCTGTCTTTTCTCTCATAACTCCGATCGAATGTCGTCACTTGTGACGCGTTGAACGCGCGCGGCCCGTTTTTCACCCCCTGGCCGCGGCTGCGAACGCCGGGGAGGACTGCATCAAGTGACCACTCAGAGACGAGCGCTGCGCGCCACCGCCGTAGCCGTGTGCCTGGCCGCCACCGCTGCGACGGCATCCGCCTTCGCCACGGCGCAGGCGGATGACAAGGTGTCGGATTCCGGCGCCTCCATCGTGGACCGGCGCGACCCCGCGCCGGTCAAGGCGCACGAGCACGACCTGGAAGGGCCCTTCAGCAAGGAGCAGGACGCACAGCGTCAGGCCGCGCTGGAGCAGGTCCTGTCCGGTGACAAGAAGGTGACCGCCAAGGGCGGCTCCAAGGTCGTCAAGCTCGGCAAGAGCAAGTACGTCGAGCTCGGCCGGGAGAAGACCGACAAGATCTTCACCATCCTCGTGGAGTTCGGCGACAAGGTCGACGACACCACGATGTTCGACCCCGACGGCGACGGCCCGAAGCCGCCCGTCAAGAAGTACGGCGGCACGCCGGGCCCGCTGCACAACGAGATATCCGAGCCGGACCCGGCGAAGGACAACAGCACCGCCTGGAAGGCCGACTACGACCAGTCCCACTTCCAGGACCTCTACTTCGGTGAGGGCAAGGACAAGGGCAAGGAATCGCTGAAGACGTACTACGAGAAGACGTCCTCCGGGCGCTACTCGGTCGACGGCGAGGTCTCGGACTGGGTCAAGGTCCCGTACAACGAGGCCCGTTACGGCTCGAACTACTGCGGCTCGACCAACTGCGCCAACGTCTGGGACACCGTCCGCGACGGCGTCAACGCATGGGTCACCGACCAGAAGGCCAAGGGCCGCACCCTGGACGAGATCAAGGCGGACCTCGCGCAGTACGACGAGTGGGACCGTTACGACTTCGACGGTGACGGCGACTTCAACGAGCCCGACGGGTACATCGACCACTTCCAGCTGGTCCACGCCGGCGAGGACGAGTCCGCGGGCGGCGGGGTGCAGGGCACCGACGCCCTCTGGGCGCACCGCTGGTACGCGTACGGCACCAACGCCGGCGCGACGGGCCCCGCGGGCAACAAGGCCGGTGGCGCCGAGATCGGTGACACGGGCATCTGGGTCGGCGACTACACCGCACAGCCCGAGAACGGCGGACTGGGCGTCTTCGCCCACGAGTACGCCCACGACCTGGGCCTGCCGGACCTCTACGACACCTCCGGCGGCGGCGAGAACTCGGTCGGCTTCTGGTCCCTGATGTCGGCGGGCTCCTGGCTCGGCACCGGCGACGGCGAGATCGGCAACCTGCCCGGCGACATGACCGCCTGGGACAAGCTCCAGCTCGGCTGGCTCGACTACGACACGGCCAAGGCCGCCACGAAGTCGACGCACAAGCTCGGTGTGGCGGAGTACAACACCAAGGACAAGCAGGCGCTCGTCGTCGAGCTGCCCGAGAAGGAAGTCACCACCACCGTCACGAAGCCCGCCGAGGGCTCGAAGCAGTGGTGGAGCGACATGGGCGACGACCTGTCGAACACCCTGACCCGCTCGGTCGACCTCACCGGCAAGACGTCCGCCTCGCTGGATCTGTCCGGCTGGTACGACATCGAGGCCGACTACGACTACCTCTACACCGAGGTCTCGGACAACGGCGGCACCAGCTGGACCGCGCTGGACGGCACGGCGGACGGCAAGGCCATCCCGCGTGACGCCAGCGACAAGCCGGCCCTGACCGACGTGTCGGGCGCCGTCAAGAAGCTCTCGTACCCGCTGGACGCCTACGCCGGCAAGAAGATCGACCTGCGCTTCCGCTACCAGACGGACGGCGGCGCGGGCGGCAAGGGCTTCACGGCCGACGCCATTACCGTCACCGCCGACGGCGCCGCGCTCTTCACGGACAACGCCGAGGGCGACGACAACGGCTGGACCGCCAAGGGCTTCTCGCGGATCGGCGAGTCGTTCACCAACGACTACCCGCAGTACTACATCGCCGAGAACCGTCAGTACGTCTCGTACGACAAGACCCTCGAGGTCGGCCCGTACAACTTCGGCTTCTCCACCACCCGCCCGGACTGGGTCGAGCACTACGCCTACCAGAACGGCCTGATGGTGTGGCTCTGGGACACCGCCCAGAAGGACAACAACACCTCGCAGCACGAGGGCCAGGGTCTGATCCTTCCGGTGGACTCGCACGCCAAGCCGCTGAAGTGGGCGAACGGCTCGCTCCTGCGCAACAAGATCCAGCCCTTCGACGCACCGTTCAGCTGGTACCCGAACAAGGGCTTCACGCTGCACAACGCGGACGTGCCGCTGAAGATTAAGCCCTCGCTGGGCGTCCCGGTCTTCGACGACCGCAAGGGCACGTACTGGTACGAGGAGAACCCGACCGGAAGTGTCAAGGTCTCTGACACCAACACCCGGATCACCATCGTGAACGAGCCGCTCAGCGGCTCCACGATGACTGTGAAGGTCGGGCCCTCGGGCAAGTAGTCGTCAAACTCGCAGGTCGAAGCATGATCGGCCGTCGCCCTCTAGCGGGCGGCGGCCGATCGTGTTTAGGTGCGTCCTACGAATCCTTATTGACAAGAAGTCTTACGGGGGAGCGCGAAGCATGGCAGGCGGAGGTTTCTGCAGGTTGCCCAACGGCACCGTGGTGGTGGCACTGACCCTGAACGGGCCGGCCGGCGGATCCGGCCCGGGGGAACCGGTACGGGTGCTGGTGCACGCGGTGAACCGGGCGCGCGCCCTGACCAGGGTGCGCAATCTCGGGCTGCGCGCCGTCTACCTCAGGGGCAACGCGCAGCCGCCCACCCCCGACGAGGTCACGGCGGTCCTGCACCACCCGGACGGACTGCTCTGGCGCACGGCGCACCGGACCGGCCAGGAGCTCTGGCACCCCATACGGGCGCTGCTGGGATCCTCCGGATACGCGGGCCCGGCCCGCCCGGCGGCCTGAGCGCGCCGGGCGGGGTCAGACGACCGGCTTGCCCGACAGCTCCACGCCGGCGGTCCGCAGCTCGCCCAGGGCCCGCTCCGTGGTCGCCTCGGCGACCCCGGCGGTCAGGTCCAGCAGGACGTGCGTGACGAAGCCCTCCCGGGCGGCGTCCAGGGCGGTGGCCCGCACACAGTGGTCCGTGGCGATGCCTACGACGTCGACGGCGGTGACGGACCGGTCCCGCAGCCACTGGGCGAGCCCCGTCCCGTTCTCGTCGACACCCTCGAAACCGCTGTACGCCGCGGTGTACGCCCCCTTGTCGAAGACGGTGTCGATCGCGCCGGAGGCCACGGCAGGGGCGAAATTGGGGTGGAAGCCCACACCCTCCGTGCCGGCGACGCAGTGCGGCGGCCAGGAGTGCTCGAAGTCGGGCGTGGCGGAGAAGTGGTCACCGGGATCGATGTGGTGGTCCCGGGTGGCCACGACATGGCTGTAGCCGGGCCGGGCCTCACCGATCAGGTCGGTGATGGCGGCGGCGACCTCGGCACCGCCCGCCACCGCGAGGCTGCCGCCCTCGCAGAAGTCGTTCTGAACGTCGACGACGATCAAGGCGCGATGCATGGCGGTTGTCCTTCGGTGGGGTTCGGGCGGTCGAGCGGATACGGACGGTGGGGATACCACCGAGCCTAGAGACTCCGGGCAGCCTGCGGGAGGGGGTGCGCACCTCGCTCTCGCGGCCGGGCGCGCCCCGCGGCCGAGCGGGCCGGGGCGTGCCTCACAGGTACTCGGTGGGCAGCACCGGCTCACCCCGGGACAGCTGCATCGCCGACATCGGCAACCCCGCCCGCGCCGCGATGTGCCGCTCCCGCGCGGCCTCCAGCGGCTCCCGGCCGACGACCTCACCGCCCTTGACCAGCTGCACCTGCACCTGCCGGTCCACCAGCTCGGGCGGGACCTCACCGCTGCCGATCACCTCGGCCTCGGCGATTCCGGCACCGTCCAGCCGGCGCGCCGCCCACTTGCGGCCGCCCCTCGACGACTTCGCGCCCAGTGACTTCTTCACCACCGGCACCAGCGGGTCTGCCGGATCGGCGGTCCGCGCACGTGCCACCAGCTTGTAGACCATGGAGCACGTCGGGTGCCCGCTGCCGGTGACCAGCTGCGTGCCCACCCCGTAGGCGTCGACGGGCGCGGCGGCCAGCGAGGCGATCGCGTACTCGTCCAGGTCGGACGTGACCACGATCTTCGTCTCCGTGGCACCCAGCTCGTCCAGCTGCTGCCGGACCCGGTGCGCGACGAGCAGCAGGTCCCCGGAGTCGATCCGTACGGCGCCGAGCTCCGGCCCCGCGACCTCCACGGCCGTGCGGACGGCCTCGGTCACGTCGTAGGTGTCGACCAGCAGCGACGTCCCCCGGCCCAGCGAGTCCACCTGGGCCCGGAAGGCGTCCCGCTCGCTGTCGTGCAGGAGCGTGAAGGCGTGCGCACTCGTCCCGACGGTCGGGATGTTGTAGCGGAAACCGGCCGCCAGGTCCGAGGTGGTGTGGAAGCCCCCGATGTACGCCGCACGCGCCGACGCCACCGCCGACAGCTCGTGCGTGCGCCGCGCGCCCATCTCGATGAGCCGTCGGCCGCCCGCCGCGGCCGACATCCGGGACGCGGCGGCGGCGATCGCCGAGTCGTGGTTCAGGATCGACAGGATCACGGTCTCCAGCAGCACGCACTCGGCGAAGGAACCCTCGACCCGCAGGAGTGGCGAGCCCGGGAAGTACACCTCGCCCTCCGGGTAGCCCCAGATGTCGCCGCTGAAGCGGTAGTCCGCCAGCCAGTCGACCGTGGGCGCGTCCACGACCCGCTGGTCGCGCAGGAAGGCGAGCATCTCGTCGTCGAAGTGGAAGTTCTCCACCGCGTCCAGCACCCGCCCGATGCCGGCGACGACGCCGTAGCGCCGCCCCTCGGGCAGGCGGCGGGTGAAGGCCTCGAAGACGGAGCGCCGGTCCGCGGTGCCGGCCTTCAGCGCGGCCTGCACCATCGTGAGCTCGTACTGGTCGGTGAAGAGTGCGGTCGACGGCACACCGACCCGTCGTCCAAGGTCCGCTGAGTTCATGCCGGGGATGCTACTCCCTATTCGTCAAAGTGACGAGATGGGGGCGTCGTTTGTGCGCCTGGGCCTCTCTGGTGGCAGCATGGGGTAGGTGAGCGTTGCTGCCCCCGTAGAGATCGAACGTCCCGAATCGGCCGAGGAGACCTTCGCCGTCCCTGAGCCCGACGTCCCCTGGGTGACGCTGGTGCACAACGACCCGGTCAACCTCATGAGCTATGTGGCGTATGTCTTCCAGGCCTACTTCGGCTACTCCAAGGACAAGGCGCACAAGCTCATGCTCGACGTCCACCGGAAGGGCCGCGCCGTCGTCTCCAGCGGCAGCCGCGAGGAGATGGAACGCGACGTCCAGGCCATGCACGGCTACGGACTCTGGGCCACCCTGACCCAGGACCGCAACTGACCCGCGGTACCCCCCTTCCGCCCTCCGCCCGACCCACCATCGGAGAATTCATGGCCGGCCGTTTTGAGGCCACCCCAGGCGGCGGCGCGTCCGTCGCCCTCGACGAGGTCGAGGTCGCCATCCTGCGCTCCCTCGCCGTCCAGCTGCTCGAACTGATCGGCCCCGGCGACGAACCCGCCGAGGGGGAGGACCCACTCGCCGCCCTGTTCGCCGAAGGCCCCAGCGAACCGCCCTCCGACCCTGCCCTGGCACGCCTCTTCCCCGAGGCGTACGGGGACCAGGACAAGGAACTGCGCGAGGCGTCCGCCGAGTTCCGCCGCTTCACCGAGAACGACCTGCGCACCCGCAAGCGCGACGACGCCCTCGCCGTCGTGCGGTCGCTCGACGCGCTCTCGCCCGTGGCGGACAGCGGCGCGGTGCTCGGGCTGACCGCCGAGGACTGCCACCACTGGCTCGGCTCCCTCAACGACCTCCGGCTCACGATCGGCACGCGCCTGGAGGTGTCCGACGAGGACGAGGGCCAGGACGGTTCGCTCTACCGGCTTCCCGACGACGATCCGCGCAAACCGATGGTCATGGCCTATCTCTGGCTCGGCGCACTCCAGGAGACGCTCGTCGAAACACTGATGCCCGGGTGAGGCATCCCGGGCTCGCTCAACGGATGCTCAAATCCGAATAACGATCCCGTCACCTGAATGGCGTTCTTTGCTGTGCCTGGAAACGCTTGTCCGCTTTTTCCTGTGGCGTGCGCCACATAATGTCCGGTGGCCCCACCGGTCACCCGTGATAAATCTTCACGACCGCCCGGGGACGCCACCCCTGTCCCCGGGGGCGCTACAAGCCGGCCGAACGCCGGCGGCACTCCATCCATATCCGGGGGGATCAGGACCTGATCCGACGCCGACGGCGGCGCGGATCGGCGTGGAGAAAGGCGCACCACCATGACATCGGCGCAGGTCGACAACGGACAGGCGGACGGCCCGAAGGCCGTCGACGCCCCGGCGGGTGAGGGCTACCAGCGTGGCCTGGGCGCCCGTCAGATCCAGATGATCGCCATCGGCGGAGCCATCGGCACGGGACTCTTCCTCGGTGCGGGCAAGGCCATCGACAGGGCCGGGCCCAGCCTCATCCTGGCGTACGCCATCGCGGGCCTCGTCATCTTCTTCATCATGCGCGCCCTGGGTGAACTCCTCATGTACCGCCCCGTGTCCGGCTCCTTCTCGGAGTACGCACGCGAATTCCTCGGCCCCTTCTTCGGATTCGTGACCGGCTGGACGTACTGGCTGTTCTGGGTCGTGACGGGAATCACCGAAGTCACCGCCGCGGCCACCTATATGACGTACTGGTGGGATATCCCGCAATGGCTGTCCGCGCTCGTGTTCACCTTCATTCTGTACGGCGCCAACCTGATCTCGGTGAAGGTCTTCGGCGAGCTCGAGTTCTGGTTCTCGATGGTCAAGGTCACCGCCATCCTCGGCATGATCCTCATCTGCGCCGGCGTGCTCACGATCGGCTTCTCCGACGCCGGTGACACCGCGACCGTCTCCAACCTGTGGAACGACGGCGGCTTCTTCCCCCAGGGCATCGGCGGCACGCTGATGACCCTTCAGATCGTGATGTTCGCGTTCCTCGCCGTCGAACTGGTCGGCGTCACCGCCGGCGAGTCCAAGGACCCGAAGACGGTCCTGCCCAAGGCCATCAACACCGTGCCGTGGCGCATCGCCGTCTTCTACGTCGGCGCGCTGATCATGATCCTCTCCGTGGTCCCGTGGAGCACCTTCAAGCCCGGCGTCTCACCGTTCGTCGCCGCGTTCGAGGAGATGGGCCTCGGCATCGGCGCGGCGATCGTCAACTTCGTCGTGCTCACCGCCGCGCTCTCCTCCTGCAACTCCGGCATGTACTCCACCGGACGCATGCTGCGCGACCTCGCGCTCAACGGGCAGGGACCCAAGGCCTTCACCAAGCTGACCAGCAACGGACTCCCGCTGGTCGGCACCACCTTCTCCGCCGCGCTGATGCTCGTCGGGGTGTGGATCAACTACCAGTGGCCGGGCGACGCGTTCAACTACGTCGTCTCCTTCGCGACCATCTCCGGCATGTGGGCCTGGATCATGATCCTGATCTGTCAGATCCGCTACCGCGCCAAGGCCGACCGCGGCCTACTGCCCCAGTCCACCTTCAAGGCGCCCGGGGCACCGTTCACCAGCTGGTTCGCCCTCGCGTTCATCGGCCTCGTCATCGTCATGATGGCCATCGACGAGGACGCCAGGATCTCGCTGTACTGCGCACCCGTGTGGGGCCTCGTCCTCGGCGTCTCCTATCTGGTGCTCAAGGCCCGCAACCCCGCGAACAAGGCCTTCGCCAAGCGCTGACCCGCGCAACGGCGGCCCCGGGACACGGGACGCCCCAACGACCCTGTCCGGCATCCGGGCCCTCGCGTACCACTCCTCGGTACGCGGGGGCCCGGATGCTTATCCTGGGCACCATGCTGACCCTTACCCAGGCCCTCCACGACCAGATCGTCGCGCACTCCCGCGAGGACCACCCCGACGAGGCGTGCGGAGTCGTCGCCGGCCCGGCCGGAACGGGCCGCGCCGAGCGCTTCATCCCCATGCTCAACGCCGCCCGGTCACCCACGTTCTACGAGTTCGACTCCGCGGACCTGCTGAAGCTCTACCGCGAGATGGACGACCGCGACGAGGAGCCGGTGATCATCTACCACTCCCACACCGCGACCGAGGCGTACCCCTCCCGCACCGACCTCACCTATGCCAACGAGCCCGGCGCCCACTACGTCCTGGTCTCCACCGCGGACGCCGACGACGCCGGCCCCTTCCAGTTCCGCTCGTACCGCATCGTGGACGGTGAGATCACCGAGGAAGAGGTCGAGATCGTCGAGTCCTACCCCACGGCGGCCTGACGCCCTCGACCAGCCGTGGAAACACCGGTTCCAGCCCATCTGTCCACATGGCGAACGCTCACCATCCGCCATGTGGGATCACACTCCGGATCCAGGGTGGGGAATCGATACGATGACCACATGGTTCCCCATGACGTGAGCGAAAAGACGCCGGGCATGCTGCTCGTCGCGCGGCTGCACGTCGACCTGTGCAGGCTCAGCAGCGCGATGTGTCCGGCTTCCGCCTGCCCGTGAACCGCACGGCCTGAGCCGCGGTCCGAGCGCACCACGTACGCACCAACCCCCCGCGCGGGGCCACAGACGCGCGCCCCACGCCACCTCCCCGCATTCGACAGGAGCCCACGCCATGGCCATCGAGGTCCGCATCCCGACCATCCTCCGCACCTACACCGACGGCGCCAAGGCCGTCGAAGGCAACGGGGAGACCCTCGCCGACCTCTTCGCCGACCTCGAGAGCCGCCACAACGGCATCCGTGAGCGCATCGTCGACGGCGACAAGCTGCGCCGCTTCGTGAACGTCTACCTCAACGACGAGGACGTCCGCTTCCTCGACGGCATCTCCACCAAGCTCGCCGACGGCGACAACGTCACCATCCTCCCGGCCGTCGCCGGCGGCATGCGCTGATGCGGTACGACTCCCCACTGGCGGCCGTGGGCAACACGCCCCTGGTCCGCCTCCCACGGCTGTCCCCCTCCGAGGACGTCCGCATCTGGGCCAAGCTGGAGGACCGCAACCCCACCGGCTCGATCAAGGACCGCCCCGCGCTCCACATGGTCGAGCAGGCGGAGAAGGACGGCCGCCTCACACCCGGCTGCACCATCCTCGAACCCACCAGCGGCAACACCGGCATCTCCCTCGCCATGGCAGCCAGGCTCAAGGGCTACCGCATCGTCTGCGTCATGCCCGAGAACACCTCGCAGGAACGGCGCGACCTGCTCACGATGTGGGGAGCCGAGATCATCTCGTCCCCCGCCGCGGGCGGCTCCAACACCGCCGTACGCGTGGCCAAGGAGCTCTCCGCCGAGCATCCCGACTGGGTCATGCTCTACCAGTACGGCAACCCGGACAACGCCGGCGCCCACTACGCCACCACCGGCCCGGAGATCCTCACCGACCTCCCGTCCATCACCCACTTCGTCGCGGGCCTCGGCACCACCGGAACCCTCATGGGCGTCGGCCGCTACCTCCGCGAGAACAAGCCCGACGTCACCGTCGTCGCCGCCGAACCGCGCTACGACGACCTCGTCTACGGCCTGCGCAACCTCGACGAGGGCTTCGTCCCCGAGCTCTACGACGCCTCCGTGCTCACCACCCGCTTCTCCGTCGGCTCCGCCGACGCCGTCACCCGCACCCGTGAGCTCCTCCAGCAGGAGGGCATCTTCGCGGGCGTCTCCACCGGCGCCGCACTCCACGCGGCCATCGGCGTCGGCCGCAAGGCCGTCAAGGCGGGCGAGTCCGCGGACATCGTCTTCGTCGTCGCGGACGGCGGATGGAAGTACCTGTCGACCGGTGTCTACACCGCACCCACGACGGAAGCCGCCATCGAAACCCTGCACGGCCAGCTCTGGGCCTGACGGGCACTCGGGCCGCCCGGCCGGACCGGCGGCCACGCGCACCGGAGGCGCGGGACGGGAGAACACCCGTCCCGCGCCTCCCGCACGTTCACCCCAGGTCCCGGACCCGCCCCCACACCCCCGGATCCAGTTCGCCGGCCTTCCGCCGGAACCCCGACAGCGCGACGTCCCGCAACTCGTCGGTCTCCAGATAGCTCCGCCGGCCCCGCGCGTCCCCCACCGAACCCGCGGGCAACGCGATCACCCCCGGCCGCTCCTCATGATGCTTGCTGGTGATCTTGGCCACCACCGCCGTGCCGCCCCGCACCGACAGGACCAGGCACGGCCGGTCCTTCGACCCCGGCCCGTCCTCGAACGGCACGTCCGCCCACCAGATCTCCCCGGGCCGCGGCCCTCCGCGCGGCCGGCCCTTCTTCCTCTCCGGAGCACGCCCCGGCGGACGCGTCCGCCCGCCCGGACGCCGCGGACCACGCCCGCCCCGGCCCCGCGCATCGGAGACCGTCGCCACGAGCGCCAGCAGGACAACGACGGCCAGTGCCGCCCACCACCACGAGTTCATGCACCGACCGTACCGGCGCGCCGCACGGCACCCGGCCTTCCATCGAACCGGTGACACCGCAGGTGAGTTCCCCCACAACGGCAGGCCGTGGAGGAGCGACCAGTGGTTTCGCGCCTTACGCTCGACGGACCGCACGAACCCTCCCCGTTCCCACGCCTCGGAGGTTCACGCTCCATGAAGCTCACCGTCGTCGGCTGCTCCGGCTCGTTCCCGTCACCGGGTTCGGCATGCTCGAGCTACCTCGTAGAGGCCGACGGCTTCCGGCTGCTCCTCGACATGGGCAACGGCGCCCTGGGCGAGCTGCAGCGCCACGTAGGTCTCTACGACCTCGACGCCATCTTCCTCAGCCACCTCCATGCCGATCACTGCATCGACATGTGCGCGTACTTCGTCGTCCGGTACTACCGCTTCGACGGCGGACGCCCCGCAGCCATCCCCGTGTACGGCCCGGAGGGCACCGAGCAGCGGCTCACCACGGCCCACGCCGACACCCCGTCCGACCACGCCATGGGTGAGGTCTTCGACTTCCACACGCTGAAGTCCGGATCCTTCGAGATCGGCCCCTTCTCGGTCCGCACGGAGAAGCTCCGCCACCCCGTCGACACCTTCGGCATCAGGATCGAGCACGACGGGCGCACCCTCACCTACTCCGGCGACACCGGCACCTGCGACGCGCTGGCCGAACTCGCCGAGGGCTCCGACCTGTTCCTCTGCGAAGCATCGTTCGTCCACGGCAAGGAGGACATCCCGGACCTCCACCTCAACGGCCGCGAAGCAGGCGAGTACGCCGCCCGCGCCGGAGCCGGACGTCTCGTCCTCACCCACATCCCGCCGTGGACGGACGCCGAACGCAACCTCGCCGACGCCCGCGAGGTCTACGACGGCCCGGTCGAGCTGGCCGCACCCGGCGCGGTGTACGAGATCTAGGAACCGGCGAAGCCCCGGTCCCCCCACGCGGGGGACCGGGGCTTCGCCGTGCTGTGACGGGGGCCGGACTACTTGGCCTCGGCCTTCTGGAGCTCGGCGAGCTCCTCGTCGGACTCGCGGCCCGGCGTCGGGAGGTTGAACTTCGTGATCGCGAAGCGGAAGACCACGTAGTAGAGCACCGCGAAGCAGAGGCCGACCAGCACCAGCAGCCAGGGCTTCGACGCGATGCCCAGGTTCAGCAGGAAGTCGACCAGGCCGGCGGAGAAGCCGAACCCGTCCTTCATACCGAGCGCCCAGGTCAGTGCCATCGAGACACCGGTCAGCACCGCGTGGATCGCGTACAGCACCGGGGCGATGAACATGAACGTGAACTCGATCGGCTCGGTCACACCGGTGACGAACGAGGTCAGCGCGAGCGAGAACATCATGCCGCCGACGACCTTGCGGCGCTCCGGGCGGGCACAGTGGACGATCGCCAGGCAGGCCGCCGGGAGGGCGAACATCATGATCGGGAAGAAGCCGGTCATGAACTGCCCGGCGTTCGGGTCGCCGGCCAGGAAGCGGGCGATGTCACCGTGGGCGCCGTTGTACTCGCCGGCCTGGAACCACGGGAAGGAGTTCAGCAGGTGGTGCATGCCGACGGGGATCAGCGCACGGTTGGCGACACCGAAGATGCCCGCACCGACCGCGCCGGAACCGACCAGCCACTCACCGAAGTTGTGCAGGCCCGTGCCGAGCACCGGCCAGATGATCCCGAAGACGATACCGATGACCAGACCCGCGAAGGCGGAGAGGATCGGGACCAGACGACGGCCGCTGAAGAAGCCAGCCCAGTCCGGCAGCTTCGTCCGGTAGAACTTCTGGTAGAGCAGGGCCACGACTATGCCCATCACGACACCGCCGAGCACACCCGCGTTGACGGGGGCGTCACTCATCACGATCTTGCCGTCGGCGACGCTCGCGACCTGCGGGAGGTTGCTGTCGGTGAAGGTGGCGAGCACCTTCTGGAAGACCAGGTAGCCGGTCACCGCGGCGAGCGCCGTGGAGCCGTCCGACTTCTTGGCGAAGCCGATGGCGATGCCGACGGCGAACAGCAGCGCCATGTTGTCGAGAATGGCACCACCGCCGGCCGCCATGTAGCCGGCCAGCTTGGTGATGACGGTGGGGAACGACTCGCGGCCGAGCATGTCGGCATTGCCGAGCCGGACCAGCAGCGCGGCCGCGGGCAGGACCGCGACGGGCAGCATGAGGCTGCGGCCGATGCGCTGCATGACAGCCATCACACCGGCGCCCCGCTTCTTCGCGGGGGCGGCCGGAGCGGTGTCCGTACTCATCAACTTCCTCCAGTAGGCAAGGCGCCGCCGGGGACAGTTGGTGGGGGCGGCGACTCGAGGAACGCGGCGGCAGAGACGGCCGCGTGGTCTGGACCACTGAGTGGTGTAGACCAGTTTTAGCACGGTGAGGGTTGGATAAGGAACCTTCAATTTGTCCCGTAGTGCCCCCGCCACCCTCGGTGACGCGGAGGAGCCCCCGGACCGCGAGGTCCGGGGGCTCCTCCGAGGGCCGGGGAGGCCCTACTTCGTGAGGTCCTCCTCGATCTTCTCCTCCTCCTCGACGGGCTCGCGCCCCGGGGTCTGGAGATTGAACTTGGTGATCGCGAACCGGAAGATCGCGTAGTAGACCACCGCGAAGCACAGCCCGATCGGGATGATCAGCCACGGCTTCGTGTCCAGGTGCCAGTTGACGACGTAGTCGATCAGCCCGGCCGAGAAACTGAACCCCGCGTGCACGCCCAGCGCCCAGGTGACCCCCATCGAGACCCCGGTCAGGATCGCGTGCACCCCGTACAGCAGCGGGGCGACGAAGAGGAACGAGAACTCCAGCGGCTCCGTCACACCCGTCACGAACGACGTCAGCGCCACGGACAGCATCAGTCCGGACACCTCCTTGCGCCGCTCCGGCCGTGCGGTGTGGGCGATCGCCAGCGCGGCGGCCGGCAGGCCGAACATCATGATCGGGAAGAACCCCGAGGTGAACTGCCCGGCCGACGGGTCCCCCGCGAAGAAGCGGGAGATGTCGCCCTGGACGGTCCCGCCGTCCCCGCCCGTGAACTCGCCCGCCTGGAACCAGAAGAACGTGTTCAGGAACTGGTGCATGCCGATCGGGATCAGCAACCGGTTCGCGAATCCGAAGATCGCCGAACCCCAGGCGCCCAGATCGATCAGCTGCTTGGCGAACCACGTCAGCGCGTCACCCACCGGCTGCCACAGCAGGCCGAACAGCACGCCCAGGATCACGCACAGGAACGCCATCAGGATCGGCACCAGGCGCCGGCCGTTGAAGAAGCCGAGCCAGTCGACCAGCTTCGTGCGGTGGTAACGCTGCCAGACCACGGCGGTCAACAGGCCGATGATGATGCCGCCCAGGACCCCGGGGTTCTGCGGCACCCCGTCGGGCGTCGCCTCGGTGATCGTGTCGTCCACCGGGAAGGCCGTCAGTACGCCGCGGTAGACGAGGAAGCCGACGACGGCGGCGAGTGCCGTCGAGCCGTCCGCCTTCTTCGCGAAGCCGATCGCGACACCGATGCAGAAGAGCAGGGGCAGGCCCACCTCGCCGTCGAGGATCGCCGTGCCGCCGTTGAGGAGGACCTTCGCGAACTTGTCCCAGAAGGCGCCGTGCAGCGAGGAGTCGAAGAGGTTGCCGAGGCTGACGAGGAGCCCCGCCGCGGGCAGTACGGCCACCGGCAGCTGCAGGCTCCGGCCGACCTTCTGGAGTCCCTGGACCGGCCCGTTCCACCACTTCCGCTGCGGTCGCACAGCCGCGTTCGAACTCATCGGCATCCTCCCGGAACACGCCTGGTTTGGCGGTCGTTGCAAACTGGTGTAGACCAGTCGCGATACGGAGCGGGGCCCTGCCGGAAGGCATGGCGCCGGTGATCGTCATCATTGGGGACAGCGCGGTTACCTGCCCGTGAAGTTGGGCCAACCGTGCGTTACCGTGACGAAACGGACCCATGGTGGGGCCGCCCCACGCATGCACAGACCAGGGAGAAGGACATGGCCAGCAAGGCTGAGAAGATCGTCGCCGGGCTCGGCGGTATCGAGAACATCGACGAGATCGAAGGCTGCATCACCCGCCTCCGCACCGAGGTCCACGACCCCAGCAAGGTCGACGAAGTCGCGCTCAAGGCCGCCGGAGCCCACGGCGTCGTCAAGATGGGCACCGCGATCCAGGTCGTCATCGGCACCGACGCCGACCCCATCGCCGCCGACATCGAAGACATGATGTGACCGGCTGACCCGCCGGCCCACCACGGTCCCACGCGCAGGCCCCGCTCCGCCCCCCGACCGGCCCGGAGCGGGGCCTGCCGTGCACCCGAACGGACCCGGCCCCTCAGCCGATAGGCTCGACGCCATGTCTCGTATCGACGGCCGCACCCCCGAACAGCTCCGCCCCGTCACCATCGAACGCGGATGGAGCAAGCACGCCGAAGGCTCCGTACTCATCTCCTTCGGAGACACCAAGGTCTTCTGCACCGCCTCCGTCACCGAAGGCGTCCCCCGCTGGCGCAAGGGCAGCGGCGAAGGCTGGGTCACCGCCGAGTACTCCATGCTGCCCCGCTCCACCAACACCCGCGGGGACCGCGAATCCGTACGCGGCAAGATCGGCGGCCGCACCCACGAGATCAGCCGCCTCATCGGCCGCTCCCTGCGCGCGGTCATCGACTACAAGGCGCTGGGCGAGAACACCATCGTCCTCGACTGCGACGTCCTCCAGGCCGACGGTGGCACCCGCACCGCCGCCATCACCGGCGCCTACGTCGCCCTCGCCGACGCCATCGCCTGGGCCCAGGGCAAGAAGATCATCAAGCACGGCCGCAAGCCCCTCACCGGCACCGTCGCCGCGATCAGCGTCGGCATCGTCGACGGCGTCCCCCTCCTCGACCTCTGCTACGAAGAGGACGTCCGCGCAGACACCGACATGAACGTCGTCTGCACCGGCGACGGGCGCTTCGTCGAGGTCCAGGGCACCGCCGAGGCCGAACCCTTCGACCGCGACGAGCTCAACGCACTCCTCGATCTCGCCACCGCCGGCTGCACCGATCTGGCCACACTCCAGGAAGAGGCACTCGCCCGCACACTCGGCGAGTAAAGAAGCAACCAAATCCGCAGCACACAGCGTCGTAACGGGTACGGGCGCACGGGTCGAACCGTGCGTCCGTCCATGTATCCACCCTGGGGAGGGACCGCACCATGGCTTCGCGCCGCCACCACCGCACCGCACTCGCCGTCACGGCCACCCTGCTGACGCTCACAGCCGCAGTCGGCTGCGGAGCCGTGGACAAGGCCCTGGACTGCGTCCGCACCGCCGACGCCATCGCGACCAGCGTCAACAACCTCCAGCAGGCCGTGTCCAGCGCCTCCGACGACCCGACCCAGGCCACCGAAGCCCTGGACCAGATCGACAAGGAACTCAAGGACCTCGGCGACACCACGGACAACGCCGACCTCAGCAAGGCCGTCGACGACCTCCAGGCCGGCGTCACCAACGTCCGCGACTCCATCGACAAGGGCGACGCCACCCCGGACATCAGCCCCGTCACGGACGCCGCCACCGAGATCGGCAAGGTCTGCACCACGTGACCGTGCGGCGATAATCGACGCATGACGCGCCTGATCCTCGCCACCCGCAACGCCGGGAAAATCACCGAACTCCACGCGATCCTCGCCGACGCGGGCCTGACCCACGACCTCGTCGGCGCGGACGCGTACCCCGACGTTCCCGACGTCAGGGAAACCGGCGTCACCTTCGCCGAGAACGCCCTCCTCAAGGCCCACGCCCTGGCGCAGGCCACCGGCCACCCGGCCGTCGCCGACGACAGCGGCCTCTGCGTCGACGTGCTCGGCGGAGCCCCCGGCATCTTCTCCGCCCGCTGGGCGGGCGCCCACGGCAACGACAGGGCCAACCTGGACCTGCTCCTCGCACAGCTCGCCGACATCGACACCCCGCACCGCGGCGCGTACTTCGCCTGCGCCGCGGCCCTGGCCCTCCCCGACGGCACGGAGCGCGTGGTCGAGGGCCGCCTCACGGGCACCCTGCGCACCGCCCCGGCCGGCGCCTACGGCTTCGGCTACGACCCGATCCTCCAGCCGGACGGCGAGACCCGGACCTGCGCGGAGCTCACCCCCGACGAGAAGAACGCGATCAGCCACCGGGGGAAGGCGTTCCGGGCACTGGTGCCGGTGGTGCGGGAGTTGGTGGGCTGAGGTTGGCAGTTACGAAAGGCTCAGCACGTACTGGTACGTGCTGAGCCTTCGCGACGTACGCGAGAAGGGACTCGAACCCTCACGCCACTAGGGCACTGGTACCTAAAACCAGCCTGTCTAACCAATTCCAGCACTCGCGCGCGTGCTGGCAGTCTACAAGCGGGAGCGGCAACCGGTAGGGAGAGGCTAAGTCGTTGCTGTATTGGCTGAGTGCCGGTTACGGCACCACGTGTCTGTCAGCGCATGGCAATTCGGACACAGATATCGCAGGTTCCCTGCGCGGTTGTCCAGCCAGTCGCCGCTGACGTGGTCGATCTGGAGCGTGATCAGTCTGCCTAGCCATTCGCCGGTGTTGCCGCACGACGTGCACCGGTACTCCACGCCGATCTCCTGAAGCGCCCGATGAAGGCGCGCCCGGTTCACGCGTGTCGACCCCCGCGGCATGATCACGAGCACTTCTGATGCAATCTTCCGCCGTTCAGGCACCTGCACCGGCCCCCATGTGCGTCGCTTGAAGTGGCTTGTGTCCAGCTGCAGCTGAAGGACCTTGCGTCGGACCCGGCGGTGGTTGGGGTCCGTCACTTCGAGACTGAGTGCCCGCATGACATCGGCGAAGCTGGAGGCATCCCGTACCGCAGTACGCAATGCTTCCTCCTGGATGGAGAGGCGCGCGTTGCGGAAGTGGGAGGTGTTGATGCCCCTGCTGCGGAGTGTTGCGGATACTGCGGCGCGCGACCGGCCGTCATCAGGGACGCCCAAGGCGCGAGCCACACCACGGACGGAGTCGGTGGCGGCGGCGGCAGCCTGTAGTTCCTCGGTGCTGAACAGGAGCCCCAACTGTGGGCGATTCATGCCAGGGAAGTGGCTGACGTCGATTCCCGCAGCCGCGATGCGGCGGGCGATGTGAGACAGCGTGCCGGTTGCCGGTGTCGCACCCAGCTTGAGGACGACCTCGCGGAGCGAAGAAGATGACATCGCGGCAGCGGCGATGGATGCGTCAGGATATTTACGCCAAGGGCTGCGCTGTCTGAAGTGGCTGGTGTCGAGTCCCAGCTCTGCGACCTTCTCCTTGAGGACTCGGTATCTACCGCCACTCTTCTTCAAACCGAGGCGGCGCATGAGGTCGGTCCAGTTGGTTGCCCCTGCCACAGCCGTCGCGAGCCCCGCAGGGTCGTACGCCTCGGACATTCCTCCCCCTCCATATCCGGCCGCGCGTTCGCAGCCTCGTACGGAGCAACGAACCGTTAATCGGATGGTCACGTCCGTAATGCGACGAGATGTGGAAGGGCCCGTACCGCTTCGGGGGGAGAAGCGGTACGGGCCCTTCGCTGCGGGGGACGTGCTTCAGAACTTCGGGTCCGGGCTCTGGGAGTGGACCAGGTCCGCCGCTTCCTCCGCCGTCTCCACCGAGGGCGGGGAGCCGGCCAGGGGCTGGTTGGCGGTCTCCTTCATGCAGGCCACCGCGATCACGCCGACCAGGGCCGCCGCCATCGCGTAGTAGGCGGGCATGAGGTTCGAGCCGGTCCAGCTGATCAGGGCGGTGATCACCAGCGGGGTCGTGCCACCGAAGATCGACGCCGAGAGGTTGTAGCCGACCGACAGGGAGCCGTAGCGGACGTTGGTCGGGAACAGGGCCGGGAGGGCGGCGGACATCGTGCCCAGCAGGCAGACCAGGGAGAGGCCCAGCATCAGCATGCCGATGATGATCGCCGGGATGCTGCCCTGCCGGATCAGGAGGAAGGCCGGTAGCGACAGGAACAGGAAGCCGAGCATGCCGGTCATCAGGAGCGGTTTGCGGCCGAAGCGGTCCGAGAGCTTGCCGAACTGGCTGATGATCAGCATCAGGAACACCATGACGCCGAGCAGGATCAGCAGTCCGTGGGTCTCGCTGTAGCCGAGCTCGTCTGAGAGGTACGTCGGCATGTACGACAGCAGCATGTAGTCGGTGATGTTGTACGCGCCGACCAGGGCGATGCAGAGGATCAGCGTCGGCCAGTACTGGCGGAAGATCTTCGCGAGGTCGCCCTTGGCGGTGGACTCGACGTGGTCGGCGGCCTCCGAGGCGTGGGCGATGCCGCCCTCGAGCTTCTGGAAGGCGGGGGTCTCGTCCAGACGGAGTCGCAGGTAGAGGCCCACGAGGCCGAGGGGACCGGCGACGAGGAACGGGATGCGCCAGCCCCAGGACTCCATCTGGCCGGTGTCCAGGACGGCGTACAGGAGGGTGACGAGCCCGGCGGCGCCGACGTATCCGGCCAGCGTGCCGAATTCGAGGAAGCTGCCGAAGAAGCCGCGGCGCTTGTCGGGGGCGTACTCCGCGATGAAGGTCGAGGCGCCGCCGTACTCGCCGCCGGTGGAGAAGCCCTGGAGCATCCGGAAGGCGATGAGGAGGACCGCGGCCCAGACGCCGATGGTGTCGTGGGAGGGGATGAGGCCGATCGCGAAGGTGCCGATCGCCATGAGGATCATGGTGAGGGCAAGGACCTTCTTGCGGCCGATCTTGTCGCCCATGGGGCCGAAGAACATGCCGCCGAGCGGCCGGACGAGGAACGCCACGGCGAAGGTCGCGAACGACGAGAGGAGCTGGGTGGTGTCGTTCCCGGAGGGGAAGAACACGTGCCCGATGGTGACGGCCAGGTAGGAGTAGATGCCGAAGTCGAACCACTCCATGGCGTTACCGAGCGACGCCGCCTTCACCGCGCGCTTGACCGCCTGGTCGTCGGTGACGGTGATGTCCGTCCGACGGAGCCGGGGGTTCTGGCGCTTCCGGATGGCCCGGAAGAGCGTGGGGTGACGTTTGACCGCATCAGGGTCGGCCGCCTGGTGGGGGTCGGAGGCCGCCATGGCCGGTTCCTTTCGTCGAACGGTGTTCCAGGAAAGGCTTCTGCGCAGTCATGGCGGTTGCAAACCGAATCCGCGGCTATTTGCGATCTCAGTCACATCTTTTTGGGCATGGACCGTCCCGAGCCAGGGTCAGATCCCGAGGTCCTTGATGATCTTGGCGACGTGTCCGGTCGCCTTGACGTTGTAAAGGGCCTTCTCCACCTTGCCCTCTTCGTCCACCACGATCGTGGAGCGGATCACTCCTGTCACCACTTTGCCGTAGAGCTTCTTCTCGCCGAACGCGCCGTAGGCCTCGAGGGTCTCCTTGGAGGGGTCTCCGACCAGGGTGACCTTGAGGTTCTCCTTCTCGCGGAACGTCGCGAGCTTCTCCGGCTTGTCGGGCGACACGCCGATGACGTCGTAGCCGGCGCCGGTGAGGAGGTCCAGGTTGTCCGTGAAGTCGCAGGCCTGCTTGGTGCAACCGGGGGTAAGTGCGGCGGGGTAGAAGTAGACGATGACCTTGCGGCCCTTGTGGTCCGCGAGCGAGACGTCGTTGCCGTCGGCGTCCGGAAGGGTGAAGGCGGGGGCGGTGTCGCCGGTCTGGAGTCGCTCGCTCATGTTTCTCCTCGAGTGGCACGCGTGCTGTGTGGCACCGAGCGTAATAGGGGGTGCCGCCGGGTGTCGGGGCGGCCGAGCTGACAGACTGTCGATGAAGGTTTACCCGACGACGACCACGGAGGCGGCGCAGTGTCGGACACGAGGAGCCCTGCGCAGATCGAGGCGGACATCATCAGCAGGCGCGAGCAGCTCGCGGTGGTGCTGGACGAGATCGGGGTGAGGGTGCACCCGAAGACGATGATCGGTGACGCGAAGGCGAAGGTCGCGTCGACGGTGGACCGGACGGCCGGGCGTGCGTTCGTCGCCGTGAACCGTGCGGTCTCGGACGTGAAGGCGCAGTTCGTGGCCGAGGACGGATCGCCGCGGCTGGAGCGCGTGATTCCGGCGGCACTGGTGGTGGCCGGTGCGGTGGCGTTGCTGACGCTGTCGGTGCGGCGCGACAGGCGCTGAGGGGCGTCGTACGCGGCTCGAGAGAGGCGCGGAGGGCAGGTTTCGCGCGGCGGATGAGGTGCTGAGGCCGCCGCTGCGCGGGCCTGGGGCGTGCGGAGTGGTTCGGGGCAGGTAGGTTTCGGGGCGTGAGCGACAACGGCATGAGTACCACCGACGACAAGCTGCCGATCCGGATGCTGCACGACCGGGTGCTGGTCCGGTCGGATTCGCCCGAGGGCGAGCGGCGGTCGGGCGGCGGCATCCTGATCCCGGCGACGGCGGCGGTGGGCCGGCGTCTCGCGTGGGCCGCGGTGGTCGCGGTCGGCCAGAACGTGCGGACCGTGGAGCCGGGTGACCGGGTGCTGTACGACCCCGAGGACCGTGCCGAGGTCGAGGTGCGGGGTGTGGCGTACGTGCTGATGCGTGAGCGGGATCTGCACGCGGTGGCGGCGGACCGGTTCGAGGGTTCGGTGGATTCGACCGGGCTGTATCTGTAGGCACGTCTGGGGTGAGTGGGCCTGGTGACTGTGGTCACCAGGCCTTTTGGCTGTTCGGTGGGCTTGCTACGGTGGTGGGACCCCGACGAGATGCGCCGTACCGGGTTTCCGCAAAGACGACGCGCCCGTGTTGTTCGCGTGTTTCGTCGTGGAGGTTTCGTCGTGGCGTGGGTTCTGTTGATCGTGGCCGGTCTGCTGGAAGTGGGCTGGTCGATCGGGATGAAGTACACCGAGGGGTTCACGCGGCTGTGGCCGAGTGTGTTTACGGGGCTGGGGATCGTGGCCAGCATGATGCTGCTGTCGCAGGCGGCGAAGACGCTGCCGATCGGTACGGCGTACGGCGTGTGGGTGGGGATCGGCGCGGCCGGTGCTGCGGTGCTGGGCATGGTCGTCCTGAACGAGCCGGTGACCGCCGCCCGGATCTTCTTCGTCTGTCTGCTGCTGGTGGCGGTGGTGGGGCTGAAGGCGACGTCCGGGCACTGAGCTGTACGGCGACGGCGGCGCACCCGGGTCCGGGTGCGCCGCCGTCGTGTGTTCGGCTGCGGTCGTGTGTTCAGGGGCGGGTGGAGCCCCGGGGGGCCTGCCCGTCTCCTTCGTGCGGGTCGGCCGGGGGTCCTGCGGCGGGGCGGGTGGGTTCTTTTCCGGGCCGGTGCGTGCCGGGGCCGCCGGCGTCGGTTCCGCGGTCTCGGCCGTCGGTGCGTGGGGGTGCGGCCGCGGGGGTGTCGGTGTGGGGTTCCTCGGGGGCGCGGGAGGCATCCGAGGGGGAGTCGGGGGTGCGTGTTCCGCGCCGTTCCTCGCGGGAGTCTCCTGTGCCGGGTTCGTCGGTGTCCTCGCGGTCCCTCGGTTTCCGGGTGCCTCCGGCTTCCTCGGTGTCCCCGGTCTCGTCAGGGTCCCCGCTCTCGTCCGGGTCGGGCTCTTCGGGGCCTTCGTCGGCCTTCAGATCGAAGTCCTGCACGTCGCTGCCCTCCAGTGCCGCCCGGGTGTAGGCGGCCCAGGTCTCGGCGGGCGCGCCCCCGCCGTTCATACGGGCGAGGCCGAGGGCGCCGTAGAGGGGTTTCTGGACACCGGTCTCGGGATCCTGGCCCATGACGGCGATGACGGTGGCGAGGTCGGGGGTGTAGCCGGCGAACCAGGCGGCCTTGTCCTCCTCGGCGGTGCCCGTCTTGCCCGCGGCGGGGCGGCCCGCGCCCTGGGCGGCCGTGCCGGTACCCCCGTCGACGACGCTGCGCAGGACGGAGGTGGTGGTGTCGGCGGCTTCGCGGCTGATGGCGCGCCGGGTGGTTCTCTCGGGGAGGTGGAGTTCGGTGGCGTTCTTGCTGACCTTGGACACGAGCGTGTGGGGGCGCTGTCTGCCGTGGTCGGCGAGGGTGGCGTAGGCGGAGGCCATGTCGACGACGCTGGCGGTGGCGGGGCCGAGTGCGATGGAGGGGGAGGCGGTGAGGTCGGGGGTGTCCTGGGGGATGCCGAGGGCGACCGCGGTGTCCTTTACCTCTTGGGGGCCGACGTCCTGGGCCATCTGTGCGTAGACGGCGTTGACGGATTTGTCGGTGGCTTCGCGGACGGTGATGTTGCCGTAGTCGACGTCGTCCTCGTTGGCGGGGGAGTAGCCGGTGGAGCCGGTGGCGCTGAGGACGGTGCGTTCGTTGGTGCCGTCGTAGCGGGTGTTGGGGGTGATCGCGCGGTCCTTCCGGGTGGTGGACCCGTTGGCGAGGGCGGCGGCGAGGACGAACGGTTTGAAGGTGGATCCGACCTGGTAGTCGCGGCGGGTCGCGTTGTTGACGAACTGTCTGGTGTAGTCGATGCCGCCGTAGAGGGCGACGACGTGGCCGGTGGCGGGGTCGACGGAGGCGCCGCCGGCGCGGACGTTGCGGTCCGCTTCGCGTTCGTCGCTGGTCTTGGACAGGACGTTGTCCTTGACGGCTTCGACGAGGGCGTCCTGCTTCTTCTTCTGGAGGGTGGTGGTGATGCGGTAGCCGCCGGTGGCGAGGGTCTTCTCGTCGAGGATCTTGTTGGCGGCGAGGTAGCGGTCGACGGCCTGGACGATGTAGCCGCGCTGGCCGGAGAGTGCGGTGGCGGGCTTGGCCTTGCCGGGGACGGGGAAGGTCATGGCGGCGCGGTCGGCGGAGGTGAGCCAGTGGTGCTTGACCATGCCGTCGAGCACGTAGTTCCAGCGGGCGAGGATGGCTTTCTTGTTCTCGGGGTGGGCTACGACGTCGTTGGAGCTGGGGGCGTTGAGCAGGGAGGCGAGGTAGGCGCCTTCGTCGGCGCCGAGGTCTTCGACGTCCTTGCCGTAGTAGGCGTGGGAGGCGGCCTGGATGCCGTAGGCGTTGCGGCCGAAGTAGCTGGTGTTGAGGTAGCCCTCGAGGATCTCGTCCTTGCTCTGTTCGCGGTCGAGCTTGATGGAGATGAAGAATTCCTTGGCCTTGCGGACGACGGTCTGTTCCTGGCCGAGGTAGTAGTTCTTGACGTACTGCTGGGTGATGGTGGAACCGCCCTGCCTGCCCTTGCCGGTGACGGTGTTCCAGCCGGCCCGGAGGGTGGCTTTGACGTCGATGGCGTCCTCGGAGTAGAAGTCCCGGTCCTCTGCGGCGAGTACGGCGTGCTGGACGGTGCGGGGGACGCGGCGGAGGGGGATGTTCTCCCGGTTGATCTTGCCGTCGCGGGCGATGACGGTGCCGTCCTCGTACAGGTAGACGTTGGACTGGGCGGTGGCGCTGGCGTTGGCGGCGGGGATGTCGACGAGTTGGTAGCCGGCGATGAACCCGCCGACGAGGAGCAGCGCGAGGAGGAGTACGCCGCCGAGGACCATCCGCCAGCTGGGGACGGCGCGGCGCCAGCCGGTGCGCTTGGGCCGCTTGGGGCGTTTTGTGCGCCCCTTGGAGTCCTTTGCGCCGTTCGGGTGCTGGGGGTCGGTGGTGGGGGCCGCGGCCGAGGGGTCTCGGGGGGCCCAGCCCTGGGAGCCCTGCTGACCAGGGTCTCCGCCGTGCTGCGGTGGCTCGTGGCTCATGACTGTGAGGCTCCTCGACTGCGGATGATTTTCCTATAGTGCACTTTTCGGGCGGATATCCCTTGGACCCCCTCAAGGGAAATAGGGTCGCGGCGGCCGGGCTCCCTCGGCTAACGTCGTGCGCTTTGGCGAAAGAGGGGGGAGTGGGGTGCGGCTCTACGCCGTGGTGGCGGCCGGTGGGTTCCGGCGGTATGCCACCTATCGGGTGGCGACGGTCGCGGGGATGTTCACCAACACCGTCTTCGGTTTCATCATGGCGTACACCTACATCGCCCTGTGGGACGAGCGTCCGCATCTCGGCGGCTACGACATGTCGCAGGCCCTGACCTATGTGTGGCTCGGTCAGGCCCTGCTGATGACCTGCGCGATGATGGGCGGCGGCTTCGAGGACGAGCTCATGGAGCGGATCCGTACGGGTGACATCGCGGTCGACCTGTACCGGCCCGCCGATCTGCAACTGTGGTGGCTGGCGGGGGATCTGGGCCGGGCGGCGTTCCACCTGCTGGGGCGGGGGATCGTGCCGATGGTGCTGGGGGCCCTGGCCTTCGATCTGGCGCTGCCGGGTTCGCCGTGGACGTGGGTCGCCTTTTTGGTGTCGGTCGCGCTGGGGGTGATGGTGAGCTTCGGGGTGCGTTTCCTCGTGGCGTTGTCGGCCTTCTGGCTGATGGACGGTGCGGGCGCGATGCAGATCGCCTGGCTGGCCGGGCTGTTCTTCTCCGGCATGCTGCTGCCGTTGAACCTGTTCCCCGGGGTGCTGGGTGACGTGGCGCGCGCTCTGCCGTGGTCGTCGCTGCTGCAGGTGCCGGCCGATGTGTTCCTCGGCAGGTATGCGGGCTGGGATCTGGCGGGGGCGTACGCCTTCCAGGCCGGCTGGGCGGTGGCGCTGCTGCTCGCGGGGCGGCTCCTGCAGTCGGTGGCGACCAGGAGGGTGGTGGTCCAGGGTGGCTGAGGTCCGGGAGGAGCGCGTCGTCGCGGTGGGGCCGGAGGCCGCGTTCGGCGAGCGGTCGCGGCTGGTCGAGGGGGTGCGGGGGTACGGGCTGATCGTGGCGATGTGGCTGCGGTCGACGATGGCCTACCGCGCGTCGTTCGTGATGACGGCCGTCGGGAACTTCGTGGCGACGGGCTTCGACTTCGTCACGATCATGCTGATGTTCGCGCACGTCGATGTGCTGGGCGGCTTCACGCTGCAGGAGGTCGCGCTGCTGTACGGGACGTCGGCGACCGCGTTCGGGCTCGCAGACCTGCTGCTGGGGTCGATGGACCGGCTCGGGCGGCGGGTGCGGGACGGGACGCTGGACACGCTGCTGGTGCGGCCGGTCCCGGTGCTGGCGCAGGTGGCGGCCGACCGGTTCGCGCTGCGCAGGCTGGGGCGGATCACGCAGGGGCTGCTGGTGCTGGGCTATGCGCTGCTGGCGCTGGACATCGCGTGGACGCCGCTGAAGGTGGTGATGCTGCCGCTGATGGTGCTGAGCGGGGCGGCCATCTTCGGGGCGGTGTTCGTGGTGGGGGCGGCGTTCCAGTTCTATGCCCAGGACGCCTCGGAGGTGCAGAACGCGTTCACGTACGGGGGGACGACGCTGCTGCAGTATCCGCCGTCGGTGTTCGCGAAGGACCTGGTGCGCGGGGTGACGTTCGTGGTGCCGCTGGCGTTCGTGAGCTGGCTGCCGGCCCTGTACCTGCTGGGCCGGGACTATCCGCTGGACCTGCCCCGGTGGGTGGCGTTCCTGCCGCCGGTGGTGGCCGTGGGGTGTTGGGTGCTCGCGGGGCTGGTGTGGCGCATGGGGCTGCGGGCGTACCGCAGTACGGGAAGCTGAGGAGTGGGCGTGGACGACATGGACTTCATCGAGCTCGACGGCGTCGAGAAGGTCTTCGACGTGCGCCGCAGGACGGGCTTCATGCGCCGGGAGCGGCGCGAGGTCCGGGCGGTGGACGGCATCAGTTTCCGGGTGCCGCGCGGTGAGATGGTCGGCTACATCGGTCCGAACGGGGCCGGCAAGTCGACGACGATCAAGATGCTGACGGGCATCCTCACGCCGAGCGGTGGCCGGCTGCGGGTCGCGGGGGTCGATCCATCCCGGGAGCGTACGAGGCTGGCGCACCGGATCGGTGTGGTGTTCGGGCAGCGTACGACGTTGTGGTGGGACCTTCCGTTGCGCGATTCGTACCGGCTGATGCACCGGATGTACCGGATTCCGGACAGCCGGTTCCGGGAGAACATGGACCGGTGCGTCGAGCTACTGGACTTGGGAGCGTTGCTGGAGGTGCCGGTGCGTCAGCTCTCGTTGGGGCAGCGGATGCGGGGCGACATCGCGGCGGCGCTGCTGCACGACCCTGAGGTGCTGTATCTGGACGAGCCGACGATCGGGCTCGACGTGGTGTCGAAGGCCAAGGTGCGCGGGTTCCTGCGGGACCTTAACGAGGAGCGGTCGACGACCGTGCTGCTCACCACGCACGACCTGACCGACATCGAGCAGCTGTGCAAGCGGGTGATGGTGATCGACCACGGCCGCCTGATGTACGACGGCGCGCTCGCCGGGCTGCACGAGGTGGGGGAGAGCGAGCGCACGCTGGTCGTGGACCTGGAGCGGGAACTGCCGCCGATCGAGCTGGGGTCGGAGCCGTCGGTGCGGGTGGTGAAGGTCGAAGGCCCCCGGCAGTGGCTGGCGTTCCCGGCGGCGGCGTCCGCCGCACCGCTGGTGGCGCGTATCGCGGCGGACTATCCGCTGGTGGACCTGTCGGTGCGGGAGCCGGACATCGAGTCCGTCATCGCGAGGATGTACGTGTCGGACTCTGCTCATTGAGGGGCGTGCTCAGAGGGCTGTCCCGCAATCCCCGGCGGGCGCACGGCGACAGCTACGGCACCTCGCCATGCTTCGGAACGCTCGCATACGTCCAGTATGCGAGCGCCCGTCCTGTAGCTGATGGTCGCTACGTCGTACGGCCTCTCAGAAGCGTTCGACCTCTTCGCCGTCCGGGACTTTGTAGCAGCCGGACACCAGGTCGAGGCTCAGCACCGGCGGGTCGCTCTTCGCCATGTTGGTGACCTTGACGCTGACCTTCTTCTTGTCGTTGTCGGCGGTCAGGGTGACGCTTCTGTTCTTGCTGGTATTCGGTCCGTATCCGACGATCTCCCACCCGTGCTTGGGTAGTTCTCCCTTGAGTCGCTCCATCGCTTCGTCGAGGTCGCTCACCGAGGCAGGGGTGAAGCTCCACGGATGGAAGATGCGGAAGTAGGTCTTTGTGTCCTTGCCTGAGCAGTCCATCACTCCCGGAAGGTTCTCTGACGCCTTTCCCTTCACGCCCAGCAGATCGTAGATCTCGCTGGAGACCTTTTCCATCGTGTCGGCGGCGTCGAGCGAGGTGCTCGTGCCGGCGTACGGGACGCCGTCGCTCTTCTCGTCGGTCATGCCACATCCTGTCAGGACAGTGAGTACAAGGGGTACGGCGAGCACGGAGGCACGCATTCTGGTCTTCACGTCTGAGCTCTCCTACTTCGAACGCCGTACTTCTTCACTCGTCAATGGGTTGGGTGGCGGCTTCAATTCCACTTCATCGCCCCTTCCCGCAACCACCAGGGCCTGATTCTTCAGACTGTCCGATCCTTCATCCCAGTAACCGCTATGGCCTTCGGTGTCCGTGGTCATCTGATTGGCACCGAATTGCTCGTCACTGGGAATTCTGAAGCCGTCCCCGCCGTGTCCGTAACGGCCAAGATCCGGGACGATGTCCCCCTCGGCTTCCGCGTTCCACACATGCCCCTTGGGGACATCCATCTCCTCGGCACTCGACACCTTGACGCCGGGGCTGCCCGCGAGGACGACGTCATCGGCGTTGAGGTCCCCTGTCTGGGCAGCCGCACCGACCAGGGTCGTCCCGTACGAATGGCCGATCACGGTACGGTGCGGTGCCGTATCGCCGGAGTGTGACGTTTCCAGGCCGTCCAGGAATCGGTTGAATGCAGGTGCGCCGTCGTAGGCGTAGTGTTCGAAGGGTGCGTCCTTGTAGACGGAATCAGGTGCGTCGTATCCGAGCCAGGTGATGGTGGAGACGGAATCGCCACCGGCTTTGGCGTCGGCCGAGTTCCACACGTTGACCGAGCGGTTGATATTGCCCTCGATGTTTCCGAGCTCTGCTTCCGTACCCGGTACGTAGACCGCCTGGTGATCCGCGGTGTCCGGGTTTCCGTTGGCGAGGATCGCGCGGCCGTCGCCCTCGGTGCTGAAGCCCAGCAGGTAGGCCTCGGGCAGTCGCTTCGTGCCGGTCTGGTCGAAGCGGGTCTGGATCGCGTCCATGCCGTCGATGGATTTGTGGGCGCTCTTACGGTCTTCTTCCCACTCCTTCCACGCCACGCTTTCGACCTTGATGCCCTTCATGATGGTGCCGGTCATGGGGTCGATGTAGTCCGTGTACCGCGTGGGCTCCGGATTCTTCTTGAGCCACGAGTCGTATTCGATCTGAGCGACACCCCGGGCCTCGGCGAGCACCATGCGGTTGGCCTCGTCACGAACCTCCGCGTGCAACCCGTCCAGCGCCCCGACCGAGGCGGGGTTCGTGGAAAGGTAGGCGGACTGCTCCTCAGGGCTGAGCCCCTTCCACCACGATGCGTTGTCCTTCGGACTGCCGTCCTTCGGCGGTTCCGGCAGGGAGTCGAGGTAGTTCTTACCCGCCTCGCGGACCCCGCCCATGTCGGATTTCGCGTCGGCCCAGTCATGCTTGGAGACCGTCAGGTCGTCGTCGGCCTTCAGCGCGCGCAGTTTCGGCGCCCACTTCGTGTCGGCGTCCGTGGCTTCCTTCAACGCGTCGGCGATCCGGTTCGCGTACCCCAGGGCGTTGCCGTAGTGCGGGTTCGGGTGCATGTTCACCGCCTGGCGCTCCAAAGCGTCCGAGGTCTGGCTGCCCCCGGCACTCCCGCTCACCGTGCCGCCATCAGCGATCTTCCCGTCGCCGGGCTTCTTGCCTGCCGGAAAGGTGACCGAGCCGTCGGGGTTCACTGTGCAGCCGTTGGCCTGAGCGTCCTCGATCGCCGTGTCCAGCTTCCGCTTGGCCACGGCCATGTCGAAGGCGAAGCCATTCAGCGCGGTGCTCACCAGACCGCACTCGGTCTGCGCGTAGTGGAAGTTCTTCGACAGCTTCTGAAGCTCCCGCAGGGCGGCTGCCGCCGCCTTGCCCTCGAGCCGGTTGCGTATCCCCGCGCAGATCTGGTTGTCGACCGTGTCCTTGGCCGCACTGGCCGTGTCGCCGGTCGTCCGGTAGCCGTCCGCGGCGTCCTCGTACTCCGACGGCTTGAAGGCTTTCAGTGTCGCAAGATTCATGACCGCGGATCAGTTCTCCTTCGCCCGGCCGCCGACGGCCTCGGTGTCCTCGTACTTCACCTTGAGCTTGTCCAGCTCCCCCATGACCGCCTCGTCAGACGTCGACAGATCGTGACCCGATCTCTCCAGAAGCCCGCCCAGCTCGCCACAGCGGCTGCTCACGTCGCCGACGTACTTCTTCCAGGAGTCGTACAGCTCCTTCTGGGCCGCCGCACTCAAGCACCCGGAAGTTTCACCCAGTCCTGCCTGACCGTCGCTCAGCTTCGTCAGCGCCGTGCTGATGCCGTCCTTCAGGCCCGTGACACCCTCGCCGGCCTTCACCCATGCCTTCTTGTCCGACTTCAGATCCTCCGAAGCCCCTGCCGGAGCTCCGCCCCCCTGGTCGGCCGGGTACTGATTCAGTTGCATCTGTGCGGAACCGCGCGCCACCGCATCGGCCTTGAGGCCCTCCCACTCGTCCCACGCCATTCGCGAAACCCTCCCCGTTTTCCCCGTGTTCCCGGGCGACCCCGGGCGAGCAGTCATACTCTCCGGCTCCGGCGCGCAAGACAAACGGTCTTCCCCGAGGCCCGTTCCGTGATTGCTCTATAGGGTGCGCGGTATGACAAGTGAGAGCCCTGACATGCGTGCCTCCGACGCGGAACGTGAGCGGGTCGCCGAGACCCTGCGGGAGGCCGTGGCCGAGGGCCGGCTGGAGATGGACGAGTTCGAGCAGCGGCTCGATGCGACGTTCAAGGCGCGTACGCACGGGGAGTTGGTTCCGCTCGTGCGTGATCTGCCGGTTCCGGGCGGGCTCGGCGGGCCGGTGACCGGGGCGGTGGCGGAGCGCGAGGGGGTGGCCGACTGGCCGGCCCGGATCGGCGGTGAGCCGACTTCGTCGGGGGCGTTCGCCTTCTGGGGCGGGTTCAGCCGCAAGGGCCGCTGGACGGTGGGCCGGCAGTTCACCGCGTTCGCGATGTGGGGCGGGGGCGAGATCGATCTGCGTGAGGCGCGCTTCGCGGAGCGTGACGTCGTGATCCGCTGCTTCACGATCATGGGCGGTATGCAGGTGACGGTGCCGCCGGACCTCAACGTGCAGGTCCGGGGCTTCGGGATCATGGGCGGTTTCGGTGAGCACTCCAAGCTCGACGAGGAGCCGGAGCCCCATCCGGACAGCCCGCGGGTGAAGGTCACCGGGTTCGCCCTGATGGGCGGGGTCGGTGTGGAGTGGAAGCGGAGCAGGGCGGAGAAGCGGCGGCTGAAGGAGCAGGAGCGGTTGCGGCTGGAGAAGCCGGACGCGGGGGACGGGCGCAAGGAGCTGGGCTGAGCCCGGCGGTTCACGGGGGCGGCCGCGGGTTTCGCCTCGGCCGCCCTTCTCGAGCGCTGTGCCCGCCGGGGGGCGGGTTCAGAAGGCGTCGGCCTTCGGGGTGCCGTCCACCGTGCCGAGTTCGATCGACTGTCCCAGGGCGCGGTAGCCGGCGTCGTTGAAGTGCAGCCGGTCGCCCGAGTCGTACTCGGGCAGGATCCGGTCGGGCGCGTACGGGTCGCGTACGGCCCGGTCGAAGTCGACGAACGCGTCGAAGATCCGGCCGGTGCGGATCTCCTCGTTGACCGCGAGGCGCACCCTGTTGCTCTCGGGTGTCCAGGTGGTGCTGCCTTGGAAGGGCGTCAGCGTCGCTCCGACGACCCGGAGTCCCTGGGCGTGCGCCCGCTCGGTGAGGGCGCGGAGCCCGGTGATGATGCGCTGGGGGTCCGGCTCCTGGGGGATCTGCTGCACGTCGTTGATGCCGAGCGCGATGATCACGGTCTTCGCTCCGGCGACGGACAGGACGTCGCGCTCGAAGCGGTGGGTACCGCTCGGGCCGCCCAGATTCCGCACGCCGTTCAGGGTGAGGGGGCTGTCGAGCAGGAGGCGGTTGCCCGCTATGCCCTGGTTGGCGATCCCGTGGGTGTGCCGCAGCCGGTCGGAGAGGACGTCCGTCCAGCGGCTGTTGGCGTCAGTGGTGGAGCCGCTTCCGGCCGTGAGGGAGTCGCCGATCACGACGATCGCTCCGGGCGAGGTCTTGTTGCGTACGTCGACGGCCGTGAGGTAGCGCCACCGGGTGGTGCTCCACGTGCCGTCGTCGTCGGCCAGGAAGGACGTCTGGTGGGTGTTGGGGTGCTGGGTGACGGGCCCGGTGGCGTACGGGGTGCGGAGGGTGACCTCCAGGTCGGCGTCGGGGGCGACGGGCACCACGACGGGGTCGCTGACGACCTGTCGGCCCGCGGCGACGGTGACGGTGGGCCGGCCCCGGAAGGTCACCGGGCGGGTGTTGACGGTGGCCTGGTCGATGACGAGCGGGGCCGTGCCGAAGAGGTTGGACAGCGTGATGCGGGCGGCGTCACCACCGACGCTGGTGTGCACGATGTTGCGGATGGTGCTGCCGGGGTAGCCCTGCCCGGCGTTCGGTTCCGCGCTGACGGGGGCCGCGGTCCACGTGGCCACCCAGGTGCCGGTGGAGTTGGCCGGAGCGGCGGGGTTGCGGGCCGCCGTGTGGCTCTGGGACCCGCTGAGCGGTGCCTGCCGCTCGGCGGCGGTCATCAGCGACGTGCCGAACGCGACGGCGCCGGCGAGCACGGCTGTGCCTGTCACGAGGGCGATGGGCAGGGCGTATCCCTGGCGCCTGGGCATCTGCGGTGTTTCTCCTTGCGGTGTTCGGCCCGGTATTCGGGTTGCTCTCATGATGCGTCAGGCGGCGGGGAACTCAACATGCGGCCCGGGAGTAGGTGAGGTAGGGACAATGCGTACGGCACGGCGTGACGCGTAGGCGGACGGGTGGAGCGGATGGAACAGGACGCGGGACAGGGAACGGTATCCGGGGCTCCCGGCGGGCGGCCGAGGCCGAAGCCGGCCGGGTTCGCGTACACCGCCGCAGACGAGGAGAAGCGGCGCGGGGTGCGCCGTATGAAGACCACTGCCACGGGTCTGCTCCTGTTCGTCGCGCTCGTGTACGTCCTCGCCACCTGGGCGGAGAACGCGGGTGTGGGCGGCTGGCCGGGCTACGTCGCAGCGGCCGCCGAGGCGGGAATGGTCGGTGCGCTGGCGGACTGGTTCGCCGTCACGGCGCTCTTCCGGCGCCCGCTCGGCCTGCCCATCCCCCACACCGCCATCATTCCTACCAAGAAGGATCAGCTGGGGGAGTCACTCGGTTCCTTCGTCGGCGAGAATTTTCTCTCCGGAGACGTCGTTCGTGACCGAATTCACGCTCTCGGGGTCGGTTCGCGGCTCGGGACCTGGCTGGCGGAGCCCGAACACGCGGACCGGGTCACCGCCGAGCTGGCGACCGCGCTGCGCGGTGCGCTGACCGTGCTGCGGGACTCCGATGTCCAGGCGGTGGTCGGGGAGGCGATCACCCGGCGGGCGGACGCGGCGGAAGTCGGCCCGGGGATAGGCAAGATGCTGGAGAGGATCGTCTCGGACGGCGGCCACCGCAGGGTCGTCGACCTCGTCTGCGTACGGGCGCACGACTGGCTGGTCCTGCACGGGGACTCCGTCATGGACGCGGTGCAGGGCGGGGCGCCGGGCTGGACGCCGCGGTTCGTCGACAAGCGGGTGGGGGAGCGGGTCTACAAGGAGCTGCTGCGCTTCGTCACGGAGATGCGCGACATGCCGGGCCATCCGGCGCGCGGCTCGATCGACACGTTCCTGACGGACTTCGCCGCCGACCTCCAGACGGACACGGACACCCGGGCCCGGGTGGAGCGGCTGAAGTCGGAGATCCTGGGGCGCGGTGAGGTCCAGGACGTCATCGCCTCGGCGTGGTCCTCGGTACGCGCGATGATCATCTCGGCGGCCGAGGACGAGCGGAGCGAGCTCCGGATGCGGGCGCGCGCCTCGCTGATGTCCCTGGGAGCCAGGCTGTCCACGGACGAGCGGCTGCAGGGCAAGCTGGAGGGCTGGCTGGAGGACGCGGCGGCGTACGTCGTCACGACGTACCGCGCGGAGATCACCTCGCTGATCAGTGACACGGTCGCGGGCTGGGACGCGGACCAGACGTCGAAGAAGATCGAGGCACACATCGGCCGTGACTTGCAGTTCATCCGGATCAACGGCACCGTGGTGGGCGCGCTGGCCGGTCTGGCGATCTACGCGGTGTCGCACGCGCTGGGGGGCTGACCGGAGGCGTGGCCGTCCTCGTCGTACGGCACGCCCTCGGATCACGCGGGGAGTTGCCCTTCAGTACGCACCCGGTGGCGCCGGGGGTTCACCCCCGGGGCCGGACTTTCCCGGATGTGGCGGGGCGCGCCGGAGCCGCCGCGCCGGGCCTATCGTGCGCTGCGCCGGGTGACCGCCCATGACGCCGCGGCGATCCCGCCCGCCACGGTGAACACCGCGGGCCACGCGCCCACCTTCTTGGCCAGGGGGTGCGAGCCGGCGAAGGCGGCGACGTAGGCGACGGTCAGCCCGGTGGCCGCGAGGGGTCCTGCCTGCCGCTTCCACTCGTACGCCGCCGCCGACCCGGCGGCGGCCAGCGCGACGCCGCCGAGCGGGCGCCTGCCCGTCCAGCGGGCGATCCCGTATCCGCCGACGAGACCGCCCGCCGCCACTGCCGCTGCCGGTACCTTCGCCACTGCCGCCACCTTCGCCTTCTGCACGTTCACCGGCGTATCCGCCGCTGAACCGAGGATAGGGGTCTGCCTGGCGCGATGGCGCCGTCTGCCCGTACCTGACCTGCCCCACGTGCGAGCGCGGTGAACTGCT